>DATLVI010000019.1 GCA_035577545.1 Verrucomicrobiia bacterium | reverse complement strand
TGATGATTTGCCAGGCACCCAACCCGAGCATCAATCCCGTAACGACGATCGCCGTGCCGGTGTCATGCGTCCGCCACGCCAACGGAATCAACCACGAGAAAAACGCCAGGGTCGTGCAGCCCATCACCACGGCGTTTCTCGCCGGATTCAAGGGAACCATCCCGGGTCGTTGAATGTCCCCGGCCTTTTCGCCCTGTTGACGAAGCAAAATAAACCGCCGCATCATGACAATCGTCATGGTCACGGCAATCACGGCGTAGAGCCACCAGTAGCCCGCCATCGCAACATAATAAGTCGGGTCGCTCCACTGCAAGTGCTGGCGTAAGGCCCCCATTCCGATCTGGCCCGCCACCGCCCAGAGCAGCACGAAAACCCAAAGGCTGGTGAACGCAAATTTTTGGGCCCGCCGTTCGGCTTCCGTCGGGGCGGCGCGCACCACAAGCCAATGGGCGAACATTCCGCTGAAAATCCCCAAGAACGGAGCCAACCATGCCAGGACACCTGATTTCGCTGCCGCCGCACTCGCTGTCGAGGCCGCGGCCGACCCCATTGTCAGTGGCAACGCCGCCAGCACCGCTCCCGAGAACGCCTGGCCCGGCGCCGTCCGGCTCAAGGTGCCTTCCACAAACGAGATTACTTCTTCGTGCAGCATCTTGCGTCCACGCGAGAGCCGTTGTTTCACGGCATCCTCGCTCAATTCCAATTCCACCGCCACGCGCTCTACCGACTGCTGTTCGCGATAAAACAAAATCATTGGTTCACGGTACGCATCCGGAATCCGCTCCAGCGCGCGCCAAAGGATCGCTTCTTCTTCACGACTCACGGCCTGCGCCGCCGGCGATGGCTCGAGCGCCGCCAATTCATGGATCGCGTCCACGGTCTCGGCCGCATGAATCGGCTCGTGACCTTGTCGACGCAGTTGTTTGCCAACCAGAAAACGGGCGATGCCGCACAACCACGAGCGAAGCAGGGACGGCTCGCGCAGTTCGGGAAGCTGTTTCCACGCGGCGATGAACGTCTCCTGGGCGATGTCTTCGCTCAAGGTCAGGCTGCCCGTGGCATTGTAGGTGATCGAACAGACCAATGACTGGTACCGTTCGACGATCTTCCGGAAGGCGTCGCGGTCGCCCGTCAGGCTCCATTCCACCAGTTGCATATCGCTACTCGCTGTCGTCGGCATTGTTTGGGTTGTCATCATATCACCGTATAAGTACCGGGAAAGTGTGAAGAGGTGACAAAGAAACTGTCACAACCACCCGTCATCGAGTCAACATCCTGCAAATCAATGTAGTACCGCGAATTTCACGGCTTGCTTCGCTGGGAACACCCCGGTATCATCCGCCGCTACCGTTATGCCGAGGGCTCTAATCACGGGTATTGCCGGACAGGATGGATCGTACTTGGCCGAATTCCTTTTGGCCAAGGGCTACGAGGTCGCCGGCATTATTCGTCGGGCACGCACTGAGCGGCATGAGCGCATCGCGCACATCCAAAACCGCTTACAACTCCACGAAGGGGACGTGCTCGATCAGGTTTCCCTGACGGGTGTGCTCCAGAAGTTCGAGCCCGACGAGGTTTACAACCTGGCTTCCCAATCCTCCGTGTTCCGCAGTTGGGCCGAGCCGATCCTCACGGGCGAAATCAACGCCCTCGGAGTCAGCCGCCTACTGGAAGCAATCCGCAGCACGAATCCCAAGATTAAATTCTACCAGGCCTCCAGCAGCGAGATGTTTGGCAAGGTCCGCGAATCTCCCCAGAACGAATTGACCCCGTTTTATCCGCGGAGTCCGTATGGGGTCTCGAAAACATATGGCCACTTCGTCACGGTGAACTATCGGGAGAGCTACGGGATCTTCGCCGCCTCGGGTATTCTCTTTAACCACGAATCCCCGCGGCGTGGCCTCGACTTTGTCACACGCAAAATTACGCACGGCGCCGCCTCGATTGCGGCCGGACGCAGCCAGACCCTCGTACTCGGGAATTTGGACGTCGAACGCGACTGGGGGTTTGCAGGCGACTACGTCGAGGCGATGTGGTTGATGCTCCAGCAGCCCGCCCCGGAAGATTTTGTGATTGGGCAAGGGAAGGCGCATAGTTTGCGCGATTTCCTGGGAGTAGCCTTCGAACACGTGGGCTTGAATTGGGAGAAGTTTGTCCAGATAGACCCGAAACTGTTGCGGCCCGCGGAGGTCGAGCACGTGGTGGCCGATTGCGCGAAGGCGCACGCGAAGCTCGGTTGGAAACCGCATACCAGTTTTCGTGAACTGGTGGGAATGATGGTCGACTCAGATGTTCAATTACTAAAGGCCCAATCATCGGCTAGGTGAAAGCCTCTCGCACGGTCACCTTCTATCAGCCCGACCTATCTCCATGCGTATTCTAGTCATTAACCATCGCGACGTCAAAAACCCGCGCGCGGGCGGCTTGGAGGAATTGGTCCAGCAAACTGCCAAATACTGGGTTGCTTGGGGACATCACGTAGATCTCTTGTGTGCGGGCTATGCCGGAGGGCGGCGAGACGAGACGATCGATGGTGTTCGCGTGATTCGCGGCCCGAACGAGTACATTTTCAATTGGTGGGCGCCCTGGAAAGCCCGAGCTATCGGCCCGCGCCAGTACGATATCATTCTCGAATACATCAGCAAGGTGCCGTGCTTTACCCCGATTTTCATTCGATCCACACCCACAGCTGTCATGATCCCGCATCTGTTCGGCAAGACGGCGTTTGCCGAATTGCCGTGGTTGATGGCCGCCTACGCCTACGCACTCGAGCAGCCTATCCCTTGGGTGTACCGCCGGTGCCTGTTTTGGGCCCTGTCGAAAACCACCGCCGAGGATTTGCTGGGCCGTGGCATTCCGGAAGAACGCATGGAGGTCATTTATCCCGGCTTCAACGAGGACCTGCTCAAACCAGATCCGCGGGTGCAGAAGACGCCAAATCCGACCCTGATTTATATCGGCCGCCTGAAACGCTACAAGCGGGTGGATCTGATCATCAGTGCCACGGCGAAATTGCAGGCGCAGTTTCCAGATATTCACCTTTTTATCGTGGGCACGGGCGACTACGAGAAGGAGTTACGGAATCAGGTGGCCTCCTTGGGAGTGGAGAAATCCGTGGAGTTTTGCGGATTTGTGAGCGAAGCGCGCAAGAAGGAACTCATGCAAATGGCCTGGATTGGCGCTCAGACGTCAACCATTGAAGGCTGGGGCTTGGGGGTCATTGAAGCCGCTGCCTGCGGCACGCCGACCGTGGCCAGCAATTCACCCGGTTTGCGGGAGTCCGTCCGGGATGGTGAGACGGGAATTCTCGTGCCGCACGGTGATGTCGAGGCCCTGCGGAATAAGGTGTCTGGTTTGTTTGCGGACACGGCGTTGCGCGAGACGATGGGCACGGCAGCCCGCGCCTGGGCCAGGCAATTCTCATGGAAGGAAATGGCGCACCATTCGTTGCAGTTTTTGGAAAGGGCCGCGGGCAAATCAAAATGAAGACGCGCGTCGGACTCTGGGTCACGCTGGCCGTCGCGCTCGCCTACGTAGTGTATCTCGGCACGTATTGGTTGCCTTTGGGGATGAGCGACCAGGAGCTAAGCGCGTCCGCTTCCCGCGTCTGGGACATCAAACAGCAAATCACCCAACATCATGCACTACCATGGTGGACGCCGTGGTACATGAGCGGATCGAGCTACGGGCTTAACCATGCCCGCGGTTTCTATCTTATCCCGTGGATCGCGTTTTCGACGTTCGCCAATTTGATAACCGCAGGCAAGCTCACCGCATTGATGGCCATCCTGGTAGGCGCCGTCGCCATGTACTTTTGCGCGCGGCATTTCATGAAAAACGAATGGGCCGCGGTCCTCGCTGCTGTCGCTTTCACGCTGCATCCCGAGCAGATCATCCGCGCGGCGGGCCACGAGCACACCACCATCGTGCTGTTCTTTCCATTCATGCCGCTGTTGTGGCTCACATTGTCGCGCGCGCTGGAGAAGAATACGTTTCGCGACACCTTTGTGTGCGCGCTCGTGGCGGTGCTGGCGTGGTGGACCGATAACAAGCAGGCCTTTATCTTTTTTCTCTTCTTGTTTGCCTACGCGCTCTACTGGCTCTGGCCGCGCCGCAAACAATGGCAGTCAACCGCAAAGACATGCGTCTTGCTCGGACTCCTGGGACTGGCGCTGGGTGCATGGGTGCTCGCGCCGGGCGTCGTCGAATCAAGCGACGTAAAATTGTTCGCCGGCGACCCTCTGGAAGGCTGGCAGAAGAATTATTCCTTCAAGAGCCTGTTCGCTTTGGTTGACCGCAACGGCGTGGTCACGAGCAACACCACGAATATCGTCTACACGCACGCGACCACCGCCGGTGTGCGCAGCCAGGCGGAATTGGAGCAGGTCCAGCGAGTAATGTCTCTCGGCTCCAATTCGCCCGAAAAATATCTGGGCATCGTCCTCGTGCTGGTGATCGCCATTACCGCCCTGTGGAACCAGCGGCGCGCGGATCGCCGGTCATTTTGGTTTCTCGTCGCGGCGCTACTGTGTAGTGTGATGTTCGCGACGAATGGCAGCGTCTGGACAGCGAACTGGCTGACGTGGGACGCCTTGCCATCCCAGCCAACACAACCCATGACGGCTGCCGTGCTGCTGTGGCTGTTGGTGACCGTGGTATTTCTCGTGTTTTTCTGGCTACGGAAGCTGACGAATCCCGAAAAGATCGCGCAAGCGTGCGTGGCGCTGGCGATCTTCCTGTTTTTGCCGGGGTTCAAGGTTCTCGCCGATCTGCCTTACTTCAAGGACATCCGCTCGCCATTTGTGTTTTATGACAGCCCCGCGATGTTCTGGGGCGCGATGCTCGTGGGCTTTTTCGTGACCGACTTTCTGGTCGGTGAGAAATGGCGTCGACACATCCCGAGAATTGTCGGCGTGGTCGGCGTGTTGCTACTTGTGGATTATTGGCCATACCAAGGCCCGGCGAAAGAAACCGATGTTCCCGCACGCACTGCTGAAAACTTGCAAGCCACGTATCGTTCGCTGGCGGCGGACAAGGACTGGGTCAAGAGCTGGGCGTTCACTGGTCGCTACTTTCATTTGCTCGGTCCCATGTGGGGTGGCAAACCCCAGGTGTATGAAGCTTTCTACGACTGGATGGCCCCGATCGGCCTCGGAGCGTTGAAACAACAGGCCTTTGGGTCGTGGGAAAACCATCGGGCATTCCTGAATCTGTTGTCGGCCCGCTATGTGGTCTTCGATAAGACCGACCCGAGCAACGCCCAACAGAAGGGATCGCAGCAAATCCTCGCCATGTACCGGCAGAGCTATCCCGTTTTCGTCGAGAACGAAGATTTTGTGGTGTTCCGCAACGACACAGCCCGAGCTTATATTACGGCGTACAGTCGGGCGTGTCTCTACGCAGGGGACGTCCGCAAGTCGGCGACCCTCGCGCTCGCTCTTTCCGCAAGGAACTGGCCGTTGGTTCAACCGAAAGAGGCAGTGGTGCAAACCTGGAGGCCTGACGATGGGCATATAGAAAAATATGAAAAGATTTATAAGGAAGACAGCTCTCCATTTCCGCCGGTTACCGAATCCGTTCCCGTGTCCTTAAGCGACATCCAACTCGTCCGGGAGAACTCACAGTTGATTCGCATCCATCTGACAGCGCCGTCAAGCTGTCTGGCTGTCATCGCGGAGAGCTATTACCCATTTTGGCACGCGGAGATGGATGGTCAACCGACAGAAGTCCTGCAGGTCAGTTGTGGCGTGATGGGATTGGAGTTACCCGCCGGTACTCACACCATCGCCCTGCGCTACCAACCACCACGGGTCTATGCAGTGGCTGGGGTGGTGAGCCTCGCGACGCTCATCCTGGGGATCGGTTTAACTGTCTTTGGCGGCAAACGCTCGGTGCGTTAGCGATTCTTCCACCATTCAATTGTCCGGCGCAGTCCCTCATCAAGTGGATAATGCGGTTTCCAGCCGGTGCCTTCGCGCAGCTTCGTGTTATCGGCCAGAAGATGCATCGGCTCGCTGGCCGGATAGGGGAGGGCGCCGACCTTTAGCAAACTGACCCGGTCGAGCGTCTCGCCGATCTTCCAGGCGATCTCGCGTACGGTGACAGGCTCTCCACTGCCGATATTGACGGCCCCCGTGAGACAGCTGCCGGCCACGGCGCAGGCCGCGGTGGCCACGTCCTCGATGTGCAGGTAATCGCGTACGCGGTCGCCCGGGACCAGCTTCATCTCCTGGTTGCGCAGCAGGGTATTGATGACGGCGGGCACCAGCCGCCGCGGGTCTTCACCGGGCCCGTATTGATAGAAAAAGCGCAGCCACGCGCTTTCGATGCCGACGGATTGGAGTGCGTCAAAGAGTTCGAGTTTGGCTTGCACGTAGGGCGTGGTCGGCTGTGTCGGGGTCGATTCGCGTTGCGGGGGATCAGCGGGTGCATATTCGAAACATGTTCCGGCCCCGATAAAATGCCGGCAGCCCGCTGTCTGGAGCATGCGGGCCAGTCTCAGGCTGGCCTGCACCCAATCTTTGTTTTGCGGGGCATGAAGGTACTTGCCCGGCTCAACATACCAGGCGAGATGAAGACAACAATCGTAGGAAGCCGGTTGGAGGACGAAAGATGGAGCAATCAGATCGCCGTGAATGATGCGCAGAGATGGCTCGATGTCCGCGACGCGACGGAGGTCGCTCTGGGGGCGCACGAGGGCGTGGACTTCGTGGTTTTGACGCACCAACTCACGTGCGACGTGAGAGCCGATGAAGCCGGCACCGCCAGTGAGCAGGACTTTCACAGTCGCGAGCCGTACTGCGCGGCGTAATATTTCTTGAAATCACCGCTCTTGATCTTGCGCCACCACGACGCGTTCTGGACATACCAGTCAATGGTTGCGTCCAATGCGCTCCCAAAATCGCGTTGCGGTCGCCAGCCGAGTGCGGCGAGTCGGCCGGTGTCCAGCGAGTAACGGCGATCGTGACCGGGACGGTCCTTGACCAACTGGATCAACGATTCGGGCTTGCCAAGCTTGCGAAGAATGCGGCCCGCGATTTCGATGTTCTCAACTTCGTTGCCGCCACCGATATTGTAGGTTTCACCGGACTGGCCGTGGGTGATGAGAAAATCGATCGCAGCGCAGTGGTCCTCGACGTAAATCCAATCGCGCACATTGCGCCCGTCGCCGTAAAGCGGTAGGGGCTTGTCTTCGAGCGCGTTCGTGATGAACAACGGGATAAATTTCTCGGGGTATTGGTTGGGGCCGAAGTTGTTCGAGCAGCGGGTGATTGTGACAGGCACGTTATGCGTTGTGAAATAAGCGAAGGCCAGGCGGTCCGCGCCGGCTTTGCTGGCGGAGTAGGGGTTGCGGGGATTCAACGCCGAGCTTTCGGTGAAGCTGCCGCTGGCGATGCTGCCGTAGACCTCGTCCGTGGAAACCTGGATGAACTTCTTTACACCGAACTCCCGGGCGGCTTCCAGGAGCGTGAATGCACCAAGGACGTCGGTCTTGATGAAATCGTCCGCCCAGAGGATTGACCGGTCGACGTGCGTCTCCGCGGCGAAGTTGACGACGACATCGATGCCCTGGCTCCAGAGGCGCGCTACGATTTCGTGGTCGGCGATGTCGCCCTTCACGAACTGGTGGCGCGTGGCGTCCGGAAGATTTGTGAGGTTTTCGAGATTGCCCGCATAGCTGAGTTTGTCGAGATTGACAATGTGCCAGTCGGGGTGCGCGCCCAAGGCGAACTTCACGAAGTGCGATCCGATAAAACCCGCGCCTCCTGTAACGAGGACGCGCATCAAGTCTTTCCTCGCGAAACGCTGAAGTTGGCGCCCTCGCGTTGGGCAACCAAAAGGCTGGTTTCGAGAAGTTTCTCGTGGGATGCGCCGGCATCGGCCCACCAGCCGTCGAGAACATCGAATGCCAGTTGGCCGCGCTTGATGTAGGCGTTATTGACGTCCGTAATCTCGAGTTCCCCACGGCCCGACGGCTTTAACGTGTGGATGATTTCAAAAACCGAGGGGTCGTACATGTAAATGCCGATGACCGCCAGGTTGGATTTCGGGCGGGTTGGTTTCTCCACGATGCCGATGATCCGGTCGCCACGCATCTCAGCCACCCCGTAGGCACGCGGGTTGGCCACTTGCTTGACGTACACGCGGGCGCCTCGCTTCTGTTTGCGGAACGCGGCCACGCCCCTGCGGATGTCCTTCTCAATGACGTTGTCGCCGAGCATTACGACGAGCTTTTCACCGTCGGCAAAGTGCTCGGCGAGCCGCAAGGCGTCCGCGATGCCGCCTTCGCCTTCCTGGTACGTGTAGTTGATGTGCGGCAGATTGAAGGCGCTGCCGTTGCCGAGGAGCCGGAGGAAATCGCCGGCATTGTTGCCGCCGGTCACAATCAGCAGGTCGCGCACGCCCGCGTCCACCAGCGTCTGGATCGGGTAGAAAATCATGGGCTTGTCGTAAATGGGCAGAAGATGCTTGTTGGTGATCTTGGTCAACGGCGACAGCCGCGTGCCCAATCCGCCCGCGAGGATGACTCCCTTCATTTCTGCTCCTTCGGTGCCATGGCGGGCGAGACTAGCGAAGCACTCGGCGCAAGTCAATCGCTGGCGCAGCCGCAAGGGATTATCATGCTTGACTTTGGATTCACGTTGCGGCCTCCTTACCTGTCTGTGCCGGACGGTCAAACAGTACGCGCGGGTGAGACTCAGGTTGATGCAGGCATGCACGATCCGGGCAAGAGGCTTACCTACCAATCGAAAGTAAGCGACCCTTATTCGAGTCACTCGGTAATCCTTTCGCGGGTTGGCGACGGGAAGGGGCGGAGGGTCTTGGATGTGGGAGCTGCGCAAGGAGTTTTGGCGCAACAATTTACACAACGTGGTTTCGAGGTGACGTGCATTGAGGGTAGCGCGGAGTTGGCAGCCATGGGCAAAAGCCAGTGCCACGAAATGATTGTAGCCGATTTGGACAAGCCGCTACCGTCATTGAACGGAGAATTCGACATGATCGTGTATGGTGACATTTTGGAGCATCTGAGGAATCCATTGGAGGTGTTCAAGGGGTTCAATCGCTACCTGCGCCCGAACGGCAAGGTCATCGTTTCGGTGCCGAATTTTGCCCACCTCTGGGTACGTCTCAACCTGCTTCTTGGCCGCTTCGATTACGCGGACCGCGGAATTCTCGACCGGACCCATCTGCGCTTTTTTACGTTGCGGTCCTTCAGGGATTTCCTGGGGGAGGCCGGGTTGGAAGTGGAGGAAATTGTCGCAACACCAGTGCCTCTGCTGCTGGTGGTGCCGGAACGCCGGCATGGCGGCTGGTTGTATGCCTTGCACAGCCTGAACGCCGCGCTGGCAAAAAGCTGGAAAACCATGTTTGGTTATCAATTCGTTGCTGTCGCTCATGCGAGGGCAACGTCATGAAGCCCAAAGTCGTTGTCGTCATGCCCGCCTACAATGCCGGGCGCACGCTACGTATGACGTATGAGGAGCTACCCAAGGACACGGTCAGTACAGTGATCCTGGTGGATGATGGATCGACCGATGAAACGTTACAGATTGCCCGCGAATTGAAGCTGGAGGTATTCGTCCACGACCGCAACTACGGCTACGGTGCCAACCAGAAGACGTGCTATGCCGAGGCGGTCAAGGCCGGGGCCGAGATCGTCGTCATGGTGCATCCGGATTACCAGTACGATCCCCGGCTTGTGCCGCAGATTATCGAGCCGATCATCAAGGGCGAAGCCGACGTCGTGCTCGGTTCGCGACTCAAGCAGGGTACCGCGTTGCAGCAGGGAATGCCTTGGTGGAAGTATTTTTCGAACCGCTTTCTCACCGGGGTGGAGAATTGGATTTTCGGGTTGAAACTGTCCGAGTTCCACACGGGTTATCGGGCCTTTCGTCGGGAAGTCCTGGAAACGGTCAACTACGCGATGAACTCGGATGGATTTATCTTTGACCAGGAGATCGTGGCCCAGGTGGTGGCGGCGGATTTTCGGATCGCTGAGATTGCTGTGCCGACGCGCTATTTTCCAGAAGCGTCTTCAGCGAGTTTGACACAAAGCACGGTCTACGGTCTCAAGATCCTCACCCTGGTCTTCCGGTTTGCGCTGTATCGTTGGAAGGTCATTCCCGGCCGCCAATTCGCGAGTTTGCGGGCACGTTATCGGAAGGCCTCGCCAGATCCCGCTGCATGAAACGCGACACAACCAGTGCGTCGAAGGTATCCGCTGCGATGAAGGGCTCGTTGCGACCATTGGCCATTTTGCTGGGGATTTACACCCTGATGTTTTTCGCCCTGGCCTATCGCAAGTATTCCATCTTTGCGAACGATTCAGCGGACACGGCGATTTTCGTTCACGCATATTGGGCAACGCTGCACGGGAAGTTTTTTTGGCACTATTTTCTTAACATGTGTTTTTTCGGTGATCACGGCGGGTTTATTCTCGTGGCGCTCCTGCCCGTGTATGCAATCGTCCCGACCGTGCCGGCGTTACTCTTCCTACAGTCAGCATTCATTGCGGTCACCGGGATCCCGATGTATCTGATCGCCCGCAAGGCCCTGCAGGATCAATTTGCCGCATTGTGCGTGACCGCCGCTTTTCTGTTGTTTCCCACAATCGCTTCCCAGCACGTGAATCAAATTCACGACACCCAATTCATTATCGTGTTCCTGCTATTCACTTTCTATTTCTACTACACGGAGCAGTTCGGGAGGTTTGTCGCGTTTACGTTGCTGTCGTGCCTTGGTAAGGAGAATGTCCCGCTCACCTTGATGATGTTCGGAGTCTACGCAGCCCTGCAACGGCGGCATTGGAAGTGGATCGTCACCCCGGTGGTCGTCAGCATCGGGGCGATGGCGCTTCTGTTCAAGGTGGTCATGCCCTATTATCGCGGCAACCAACCCTATCGTTCGTTCGCGTACTTCGGCCCGTTGGGTGATACCCCGCTGCAGGTATTGAAAACAGCCGTGTCGGAGCCGGGAAAGGTGTTCTCCGTGCTTTTCGGAGCGCAGAACGTCGTGTTCTTCATCCAATTGATTCAGCCGGTGGCGTGGATCTTGCCGTTTTTGTCGCTATCAATCATCTTTGTCCTGCCCGATCTGCTCGTGAACCTGCTGGCTGATAACGTTTCGCTGAAGGTTATCCGCTGGCATTACAATTTGACTGTGGGCGCGTTTCTTTTCGTCTCCGCCATCTTCAGCATCCAGAAATTGAACGCGTGGTTGGCGAACCGTTTTGGTGCGGCCCGTTACGCCGCGGGTTTCGGCGTGTTGCTGGCGTGCCTGACTTTATCCAGTTGGACGCTCTGGTTCGACCCGAACGATTATGTCCGGCCGCCGCAAGCCGACACATTGGAAAGAGCCCTGGCGATGATCCCCGGCGACCAATCGGTGCTTGTGCCACAAACGATGTTGGCCCACGTCGCCAAGCGCTGGTATTTCAACACCATCCAGCATTGGGTGTATCACGAACACAAACCGGAAAAGATTTTCGATTACAAGTACATTATCATTGATGCAAACGAACGGCGACCTGCCTGGAGCGTGCCGCAAGAGGTCATCAAAGCCTACGCGTCCAATCCCAGTTATGAATTGATGTTGAACGAGCAGAATGTCCTGGTCTTTCGGCGGGCTGGACAAGACATCTTGCAGACCAAACCATGAGTAGTCACGAAAAACAGACGGCTCCGGCAATGAAGACCTCTTCCGTTGGGGCGCCTGACAAGGACTTATCCCGCTGGGAATTGTGCAAGTGGTCGGCGGGCTTCGGTCTCCTTTATGTACTGCTTCATCTCCCGTTTCTATCGCGATACGACTTGTTCCTCAGCTCGGGCAACGCGCAGTGCTATCTGATGATGAAACGGATCCTGTCGGGCGAGTTTTACATCTATCAGTGGGCCGGTGATTACACAGGAATGGGGCCGGTGGATTTTCTGACGGCACTGTTCTTTGCGAGTTTCAAACCCTCGCTGGAGCTTTGCGCCCTGGTGAACCTACTCTTTTGGGGACTGGGCATTTCACTGTTGGTGGCGAGCGTGGGCCTTTGTCTCGGGAAACGGGCGGCCATCGGCGCTGGTTGTGCGCTGGCGATTGGTATGCCGTACTTCTTAAAGTTCACCATCGTGCCCTACGGTTCCGGCTACAATCTCACGGCCACATATGTGGGCTTGTTTGTATGGTTGACGATCCTGCTCTTGCGTCGGGGGCCGCAGAGCCGCCTTTGTGCGCTGACGGCGTTGATCATGGGCTGGCATTGGTACGCGCTCAAGAATGTGCTGGTGGTCTGGCTCGCGATCGGCGTGGCCATGATGGCGTTGCCACAAGGCCGCGATTTTTTGAAACGATTTCTTCGTTCTAAAATGGCGGTCTTTTCAGCATTCGCCTTCCTCGTCGGCTACAGTCCCGAACTGCTCTATAAAATGGGCCTCTTTGCTTCCGCCGCGGAAAGGTCAAAGGACTCGACAACCTTTCTGGGCATTGCGTCCCCGGACTTGATGGTTCGCAACTGGTATATGGAGCTTCGCTGTATCCCGGCCTATTTCAATGCCGATCCCTGGGCACGCTCACCCGAGGGTGTGCATTACCTCAATCACATGGAGAATTGGGAAAGTTTTCCACTGAACCCGGTCGATATGATTGGCATCCTGGCGGCCTTCGTCGTGATTTCCTTCTGCCTGCATATGGCGATTCGCAGTTATCGTGAGAAGAACCTCGAAGTCTTTATCCTGGCAATGTGCCCGTTCGTCACGTTCTTTACCGTGTTGATCGCCGCTCGATCGGGCGGCGGCTATTACGGGATTCGGCGCTATATCATGCCCGCCGGCGTCGGCTTGCTGGCATGGCTGGGTGTGTACCTGAGCCAGGCCGTGAAAGACCGGAACTGGGGAGTCTCGGTTCTCCTCGTCGCAACACTCGTCGCCTCCGTGTTCCATCAAATGGGTATGCACGGATTGCCGGACGAATTGGTGGATTACCGTATAACCGTCCACGACATTGAAGCGGGCGGCTACAAATACGGGATGTCCTGGTATTCCTTTTCGCATCTGCTGACGGCCCTGAGTGATGAGAAGGTCATATTCGGAATTATCGACCGTACATTTCAAAGTCCTTACCAGAAGCCGGCGGCCGAGGCCGAGACTGTCGCAATTGTCTGGCCGGCGATGAATCCTCCGCCGTATGAGTTCGCACAGACGCTGTTCTTCGGGGGCGTGAAGTTCAAGGATGACTCCGTCAGGAAACTACCGGAAACCATTTCCATCCTAGGTCATGAGTATCGGCGGATTAGCGAACCGAAGATCAACGGTGAGCTCGGCTGGGCGCCATACCGGAAAGTTATCTAGCTTGGCTTTGGCAGCTGGAATATAAGGGCGAGCAGGAGATCCTGGTCCGTTTCCGATTATCAGACAGCCGGGCCGATCTGCGCATTCAAAATGGCCAGAATCTCTTCGCGGCGAACGGGGATATTGCCCATCTTTCGGCATTCGACGGCGGCTGCGCAATTCCCGAGGAACACGGACTCACACACATTGGCTCCGGCCGCAAGGCAGCAACTAATCGTCGCCAACATGGCATCGCCCGCGCCCATCGGATCGGCCACAAGGTTGGCAAACGACGGCAAATAATCGGGTTGAAAGCGTTTCTTGATCTCGTGCAGAGGAAGCAATCGGCATTCTTCGCCCATCGGGTTGCCATTGGTGTCGAAAATCATGAGGCCCCGTTCGGCCAGCGTCACGATCAGGGATTTATTGCCCGTCTGCGCCAGAATCAAGGCCCCGAGATCGGCGATGCCGCTTTCCCGGTCGCATAGTGCAACGCGGGCCTCTCGTTCCGAAGGCGTCGCCATGGTTATGCCTTTCAACCGGGTCACGTTCCCCATTTGGGAACTGGACTGAACATCGCCGATCACCGGCACATTCCGTTTTGCTCCAATGGAGCACAGCAACTCCAGCAGCGGGTTGGTAATCACGCCATAACCGAAGTCGCAGATTACGACCGCGTCCGCCGTTCCAGCTGCCGCCGCGATCTTTTCCTGCAATTGGGCTGCGATGGGCGTGTCGAGATTGTGATCACGAAATTGGTTCACGTTCAACAGTTTCTTGCCTTCAGACAAATAACGGGTCTTGAGCGTGGTGGGGCGTGCTGGATCGACCACTAATTCTGCCGGAACGTTGCGCTTCGCCAGTTCGGTCCGTACGTAATCACCTTCGGTATCCTGGCCGATGACACTACAGAACCTGACCGTGGCGCCCAGGGCTTGCACGTGCTGCGCCACGATGCTCGCGCCACCGAGAAATGTCTCGGAATCCAGCGGTCGCACGACGATTACAGGCGCCTCAGCGCTCATGCCAAGGCCATCACAATACACGTAGCGATCGACAATCGTGTCTCCCACCACGAGAATGTTCTTGCCGTGGATTCGCGCGAGCATCTTGCTCATGCTGTCTCCTGTGATGCCGTGGCGTTTGCAGAATCCCTGTACCTGCTCGATACCCGGCTCGATCCGATCCTTCAAATCCTCAATAATACGCGTGGAGGAATAGACCACGTCGCCAGAACTGAGCCGCACCTCGCCACCGTACGATTCAACGATTTGGCGTTCACGGCCAAAACGACCTGTCGTCACATTCTGGAATTCCTTGCCCTTCACGTAGATGTTGGGCTTGATCAACTCCAGGATTGGCCCGGCCCATTCGTGATCGTCAAAAATGACGTAATCCACCACTTCCAGGGCAGCCAGATTCTCGGCGCGAAGATGCTGGGGAACGTACGGGCGGAAATTACCCTTGTGCACAACGCCGTCACCGCTAACCGAGACCACCAGCAGATCACCCTGTTCCTTGGCCCAACTCAGGTGGCGCAAATGTCCCGGGTGCAGGATGTCAAAGCAACCGTGGCATTGCACCACAACCTTGCCGTCGGACTGCGCCTGACTCACGATGACCTGTAATTCCGCCGGCGTGACGATCTTCTTGTGATAGTTCACGATTCTACTTTCCCTTGTACCGCTGGCCGCGGTAAACGTTGCTTGGGGATCGCTCCTGGTTGACGCATCTCCTTCGTCAGGCCCCCAATGGCACGAAAAACATTTAAGAGGTTACGCGGCTTTAGGGCAGACGATCTCCCCACGACCCGTGCCACATCCTGGACGCCGACCTCCGTATAGGTATAGCCGGCCTTCAGGAGTTTCACCAAGGCCTCCGCTTGGTACGCGAAACCGTCTGTGCGGATGGAAATGGTCCTCAAAACATCCCGTGGAAATACGACGGAATGATTGTAATAAGGGACCCGCAGCCGGAACAATGTATTGATGATAATTGTGAAGCCCCGCGAGCCAACCCGTCGCCCCACGGACCGAAATTCCGGATTGGAGATATAGGGAATAACGATGTCGGCGTGCCCGATGCGTTCCAGAATCGAGCCGATGGTCGCGGTCGGCAAAGCATTATCGGCGCAGATCCGGATAATATAGTCGCATTGGGCTGCCGCCGCGCCCTCTTTATAGGCCCCACCGAACCCAAGGTTTCGCTTGTTGTGCACGACCCGAATCTTATCATTCTTCCCGGCCAGCCGCCCCATCACGGCGCCCGTTCCATCGGTGCTGCCGTCGTTGACCAGGATGATCTCGAAATCAGATACGTGGCCGTTGGCCGCGGCCAGAATCGTGTTCACCGTTGCCTCAACGTTTCCTTCTTCATTGAGGGCGGGCACAATAAATGAAACACTCGGTTTTGACGTTGCAGGGCTCATCGCTCGGCGCGGCAGATGGGGGATAATAAGCGAGTTTTAGCGCCCCGGCAAGTTAAAGGTCATGAGCCGCAACCCCGAAAAACACGGTATGCCAGCAGCGCGGCAATGGTGAAATTGTCCTGAATTTGCCCCGCAGCAATCATTTCGAGGCCACGAGCCAGCGGTAGCCATTCCCAGCCCGCCACCTCTTGCTGGTGAATGCTCTGGGGTTCGTGCACCTCAGCAGTTTCGTCGGAATAAAACAGGTGCGTCGGGTTGTACACCGTGTCGAGGCCCGTATGGTAGAAGAGCAGGGGACGCGGATTTGCGCAGCGGATACCAGTTTCCTCGAGGCACTCCCGCACCGCTGCCGCGGCTGGTTCTTCGCCATCATCGACTCTGCCGCCGGGGATTTCCCAGGAGAGCCGGTGGATGAGCAGCCGGTACTGGCGCACCAGCAGGACCCGATCACCCTTGACCGCCACCAGTCCCGCGCGCGGGCCGAAGTCGGTGACGTAGTATTCCTTCGTGTATTCGGCAAACGTGGCTCGGGTCGTATAGACCTTTTGGTAGGGGTTCTCGTACACGAGATGGCGCTCGCCCAGTTGAGGTAATTCCATGACGTCACACAATCTGAAGTTCCGGCATCGGCACGACGAAATGCCCGCCCTGTTCCAAAAACTTTTGGTGCTTGATGAGGATTGGTTGCGCGTAGTTCCACGCCAGAATCACCACATAGTCCGGCTTGCGCTCATAGAGTGATTGCGGCGGCAGGACGGGAAGGTGATAACCCGGACTGAATGTATTATGTTTGCGCGTGTTGTCGTCGGCGATAAAACTGAGCTTGTCGCCGAGATCGAAATGATAGAGTAACGTGGTACACGTGGCCGACGCGCCGAATCCCGCGACCGTCTTTCCCTGCGATTTGAGCCGGACCAGTTCGCCGAGGACCTTCGCTTTGACACCATCGATGCGGGCGGCGAAAGCCCGGAAGCTCTCCGGCTTGTCGAAGTGGAGACGTTGTTCGAGGGCGAGATGCTCGGAAACCGAGGCCGAAACCTTTCGCGGGCCACCGGTCAACTGTGCCGTGCCGCGTAGTGACCCCCCCTTCATTGCAATGCGCTCGACTTCAATCAACTCCATACCGTGTCGCGCGAGGAAGGTCTGCAGCGGTTTCACGGAGTGATAGCACAAGTGTTCGTGGTAGACGGTATCGAAGAGCAGCTTTTCGACGATGTCCACCATGTACGAGACCTCAAACACGAAGATCCCATCCGGAGCAAGCAGTTCCCGAATCCCCTCGGCCATGCCGCCCAAATCGTCGGCGTGCGCGAATACGTTGTTGGCCGTGACAATGGTCGCGGCGCCGTGCGTCTGTTTGATCGTGCGGGCCAGATCCGGCGTGAAGAACGCGCCAAGCGTTTCAATGCCGGATTCCGTGGCTTGTTTCGCGATCTCGCGTGCCGCGTCAATGCCGAGCACCCGCATGCCCCGCTGTTTAAAAAACTTCAGGAGTGACCCATCATTGCTGCCAACGTCGATCACGAGCGCACCGGCCGGCGCGTTGGCCCGCCTCAACACTTCATCCGTGTATTCGCGAAAATGCTCTACGAGGCTCGTGGAGATCGAAGTGACGTAGACGTAGTTGCCGAAGAGGATGTTGGGATCGACGACATCAAGCAGTTGGACGTGTCCGCAGGCGCAGCACAGGTACAGGTCAAGCGGGAAGATTGGTTGCTTCTCGTTCAGCCGCGAGGCAGGGACGTAGTCGTCGGCTATGGGTGTCGGCCCCAATGGCACGACCAATTCGAGGTCGCGCGAGGCACACAAACGGCAATTGTCGCGGTGATAAGAGGGCGAATTCATAGTGACGCCAGGCTGCGGGTCAACGATTCATGGGATTGCAGGGTCATGCCGCCATCTACTACAATGTTCTGGCCGGTCACGATCGATGCCTGGGGGCTGCAGAGGAACGCGATGACCTGCGCAACTTCTTCCGCGGTGCCGATCCGTCCGAGCGGGACGATCTTCTTGAAATGGTCGAGGAGCTTTTCGTTCTTGAGGTAGAATTCCCGCGATTCCTCCTTGATGATCGACGCGGGCGAAACCCCGTTTACGCGAATTCCTTTCGGCCCGAGCATAACCGCGTAATACCGCACCATGTGATCAATACCCGCCTTGGCGACATGGTAGCTGACCGGTTGTCCGGACACAACGAACTGCCCAATGATTGAACTGACCAGCACGATGGCACCGCCACCATCGAATTCATTTGTGAGGCGCTCAATGATTTGTTTGGTCGCGGTCAGGGACGTCTCAATCTCACCGGCCCAACTGTCGCCCTGGCCGCGGTACCGCTGGAGGAAGGCGAGGCTGCTCAGTTTGCCATTCGTTTGGAGAACTTCGGTGAGCGCAGCTTCGAGTTGTGCCTTGTCGAGCAGGTCCGCCACCCAATGACGAACATTCGGCAGGTTCTTATCAGATTCCGCCGGTGCTCGTCGGCCGATGACCGAGACAACATGGCCGTTGTCGGCGAATAGTTTCGCGAGGGCGCGCCCAGTGCCCCGCGTCCCGCCGATAATAAGGCTATGCTGTTTCTTCATGGGTTCCGAACGGCCTCCGTCAAAGATTTCATGAACTGTTGTCGACCGGCAAGATCTGTTTCTTCCGGCGACCACGGCGCAAACGCGGTGTCGGCACGGTTGAATGGACCATTGGTTGTTTCGTGGAACACCAGGAAGTCTGAGCGGATCAGCAGGCTGTGAAATCGCGGGGTATCCAGGCGGTAGTAGAAGGGATGTCCTGAGGAATAGTCGCCAAGCGGGACGACTTCCGTAACCGCACCGGCATCATCGAAAAACACCGCGCTGGCCGAACCCTCAATCAGGTGGAGCGATTCGCTCTTGTTGAAATGTTTGTGCGGCCGGATATAGCAATCCCCCGCGAGCACAATCAGCATCTCATGAATTCGGTTGTCGTTCTCTTGATGCGCGCAGATGCGGATTCGCCGGCGTGGATTCCCGGCCGCCCTCTTTTTTAGTAGATCGATGTCCGCCCTGCCCACCACGGCCAGCGGCCCGTTGACGACGAGGACTTCACTATTGAGTTCCTTGAATCGCATTTCAGACCTTGAGTGCGTACTTGCTGCCGGCGAAAATTGATGCAAACTTTCCGCCCTGTTCCATGAAACGCTGGTTGCTCTGGATCACTTTGTCTTCGCTCTCCGGGCTCAGGCACAGCAGGCACAGTTTTATATCCTTTTCGAGCAGCGCGCTCGACCCATAAATCGGAAGCCGCGATCCCGGCATGAGCAAGCCCTGCTTGTGAGGATTGTCATCGGCAACAAATTCAACACAGTCTTGCAGCCCGAATACGTTGATGAAAACACAACTCAGATGACCGGCGCCCAGGAACGCGATCTTACCTCGCGTCTGTCGGTGGTTGCGGAGAAACCGGCCCAGGCGATCATGCTTGTCCGCAAAACTGTCCCGAAATGCCTGACCGATGGCTTTCTCGGTAGTTGGGGTCGATGGGGCTTTGACCTTCTCGTCAACTTGGGCGATGGCCACCAGAGAGTTCTCGAGGGCGTAGGGAAAACTCTCAAACGCAACGAGAGAGAAACCCCGGGAGGCGAAGCAATCCCGGAACGTTTGTGGCGTGAAGTAGAAGACGTGTTCTTCCCATACCGTACTGTAGTCACACTGCTCCAGGGCCCGCCGGCAATCCGGCGATTCGATCACGAGATAGCCGCCGGGATTAAGCAATCCCTTCAACGCCTCGAGGAAGCTCGCGATGTCATGGGCGTGCTCCAGTATATGCCTCGCGATCACAATGTCCGCGCGGCCATGCGCGCTCACAATGCCGCGGATGGCAGGAGCGAGTGCGGCTTGAATCGTCTCCCCACCGGCGCAGGGATCATCGATGCCCAGATCGGTTTTTAAGTCGATGCGCCACGTCTTCTTCAGCCCCCGCGACTCCAGACGGCGCAGCGTCGTGTCATCTTTGTAGCTCACCCCCCAGATCGTCGACTTTTCCGTGATGCCCGGAAGCGCGGCGATCATGTCCGCCACGCGGTCGAGATGCGGTTCCGGCTCGCGATAGGTGATCCAGTCGAAGCGCGGTCGCAGTTCGTTTGCGGGCGGGGGATCGAGGAGTTGAATCACGCCGCAGCCCTGGCACTGGCCGACGGCGAGTGGGTGGGTGTATTCCTCTTGGTTGTGGTCGCGGAGGAAACGATTGCATAAGGGCTGCTTTCCGAAATCGAGCAGCATGGCGACGGTGTCCCGCTGGCAAAGTCGACAGATATTCATAGGGCTGATATCACTCAAAGACGATGTAGGAGTAATCGCCGGTGTACCCCGTCTGTTGGAACAGCCATTCCCATTCCTTGGGCGTCAGGAACGCGCGGCAGGTGAGCTGCCAGTAGAGCAGGTTGGCCTTCTCACGTTCGTTGCGATAGGTCTCGATGATGATGTGCTTGGGGCCGCGTCCCACGCGCTCGATTTCCTGAAGGGCCGCGAACAGTTCGTAGTTGTAGAGATTGTGGAGCGTGTTCACCGTGAAGACGAAATCGAAGGAGCGATCGGCGAACGGCAGTTTGCTCGCGGTGCCAACCTGGAGAAAAGGCCGCACCTCCTCCTTTGCGTGCTCGATGCCATACGAAGAAATGTCGATCCCGGTGACTTTCGCTCCCGGCACCACCTGGGTGAATTCGTACAGCAGGAATCCCTTGCCGCAACCGACATCGAGAATGTTGGCACCGGGCTTGATCTGGTAATGACGCGCCATGGCTTCTGCGACAGCCCGCCAGCGTCCGTCGTATTTATACCCGCCATAACCATACTTGCGGTCGCCGTCCCAGTAATCCTTGTCAAACCGGGTGGCCACCTCGGCGCATTCCGCCTTGTCGGCTTCGTTCACGCGCGCGACGTAGTCACGCTTCGTGGACTTATGCACCTTCATGATGAAATCGACGTATGCCATGGGATTGCTGAGTTTGCCCGCTACGGCTTGTGTTGATATTCGAGGGACTGACGGGCGATTTCAATCCAATTCTCCTCCACCCAGCGGCTGATCTCCGTCAGACCTTCTTGCAGGCTGATCTGGGGCGACCAATGCAGCTCGGTGCGGGCGCGGGTCGAATCGATTACGTATGCGGCGTCCTGTCCGGGGCGTTCCTCCACGACCGTTGTAGCATCCGCGAATTTAACACCCATGCTTTTACAGATCATTTCCACTACATCGCGCACGGCAACGCCCCGGTCGGGGGATAGGTGGTAAATCTCGCCGGGTTGGCCGCGTTCCAGCACCGCGAGTTCGCCGTGGGAGACGTCGCGGATATGGATGTACGACTTCACCGCCTTCCCGCCGCCATGGAGTTGAATCTTCTTTCCAAGTTTCACATAGATGGCCGAGCGCGGGATGATTTTGAACAACTGCTGACGCGCCCCGTACACGTTGGTTGCGCGGACGGTCACGAGAGGAAATCCGAACTGCTTGTGGTACGTGCGCAGCAGAAAATCGGCGGCGGCCTTGGAAGCGGCGTAGGGGGTGCTGGGATTCATGGGCGCGGCTTCCGTTACCGTGCCCACACAAGTGCCGTATACTTCCGGCGAGGAGATGTGCAGATAACGGCGCAGGTACTTCTGTTTGCGAAGATGATTGACCAGCAGCGCCAGCGAGACGGTGTTGGTCTGGAACCAGTGTTCGGGATGCTCCCAGCTCGGCGCGACTTCGCTCTGCGCGGCAAAATTCACGATTTGTCCGGGCTGCTCCGCGTCCAGCAAAGCGAGTAGTTTGCTCGTGTCGTGGTTGAAATCGAATTGATGATACCGGTAACGTGATAAATCCTTCCGCGACTTGTATTTCAGGAACAACGCGGAACGTTCGGCAGAGCGACTGACGCCGATGACTTCATTGTTCGGGTCGTCGAGCAACAGGTCGACAAAATCCTGCCCAGAAAACGAGTTGGCGCCGAGCACGACGATCTTGTTCTTCATGACCGAATCTCCTTCAAGGCGCGTCGCGCGTTTTCGAGTTGTTGGGCTTGCCGCGCTTTCTGGTCGGCTTCGCTACGGGCGAAACGCCTCCGTTGGCCACCCACCGGCAGAAAATCATTCAGGAGGATGCAACACCATTTTATCCGGTACACGGGCAACAAAAGGTCCATCCGCCGGGCATGCGCTTCCGGCTGGGAGAGGCCGGAGGTGATGGCGTGGACGACCGCCGGATAAAAATCCGCGGAAACGGACAGAGACGGCTGACAGAAGAAATCGCAAACAGTCTTCGCGGGGTCATCCCAGCCGGCATACTCGAAGTCCATGAAGCGTAGGCGACCCGTGGGCTCCAAAAGCGCGTTGTGAAAGCCGAAGTCGGATGGTGACAGGCAGCGGTCCGACGCGACGATCTCCGCCTCCAAGGGCAATCCCAATGCTGTAGCCTTTGTTCGTGCTGCTCCCGCAATCGTATTCCAGCGGGGTACGAGATCGTCACGAATAAATGCTGCCGCTGCCGTGTCTTCCACGGCACGAAGATTCTGTAGCCGTCGCTCAACGCAAGCCAGATGCCCGGCGATGCTGAAGCACGCCTCGGAGGCAATGGGCAGGGCTTTCGCCGTGGGTTTATCCTTGTAGCGGTTCAATTCGTTGAAGAAATCCAATGCCTGTTTTACGGCGTCCTGGTCGACTTCGGTGACCAGTAGCCGTCGTCCTTCGACGAATTCAAACAGTCCGAGATGATTCTTGGGATCGCACGCCAGCGGCCGCGGCAGACACCGCACACCGCTTTGCCAGGCAAACGTCGCGAAGGAGAACTCCGCCGCAAGCCGGTCGCGTTTGTCGTCGGGATGTTGAAAGTAAGCTTTCAGTAGCGCGGGCTTTCCCGTTGTGTGAACGCGGAAGACACGATTGTTCGCGCCGCCAACGAGTTGCTCCGGAGGATGCGTTACCGACAGCCCCGCTTTCGCGACGAGGGCGGCCACTGCGTTGTCGAAGTCTGCGGCGTTCATGATGGGAGCAGCCGATCGCCGATTTCCGGCCAGGACGCAAAACGGTGAAACTGTCGGGCCTCGGGATGATGATTGTTGGGATCGAACAGGATGCGCTCGACGTCCCGAGGGAAGGCGGGTTCACCCAGGAACTCCGGGAGGTCGTCGATAAAGTGCGTGCAGCCGACTTCCGCAATACGCTTCAGCTTGGCTTCCTTGGTCAATTCCAGAAACACATGGTCGCCGTCCAGTCCCTTGCTTTTGAGCCATCCGCGGGCGCTCTGGTGGAGATCGTACTGTTGGCCGCGGAATGGATGGCGGGTTTTGTGGCTGATGATGTACGCGGAGATACTGCGCTCTCGACAGCGCGCAAAAAAGTCCAGCACACCCGGAAACGGCGCGGCGTCCGCCATGCACGCCCCGTACACGTGCCCCTGCAACTCGGTCCACAAATCCTCCTGGCCGCAGCGACGCAGGTAATCGCGCACTGCGTCCTTGACAACGGGCGTCTCCTTGGGGACCAGCCCTTGTTTCACGGCTGCCTGGTAAAACACCTCGTCGTAGCAGACGATGGTGTTGTCGAAATCGACGCCGATCAGCATGCCGCGGTTACTCCCGGGCCATGTCAATGATGGGCCGGGCGACTTTTCCGGCTTCCAGATCATCGATGGCCTCGTTGATGCCATTCAGGGAATAGGTCTTTGACATGAGCGGCGCCAGATTCAACCGGCCCTCCTCCAACAACTGGCAATAGCGCGGGAAATCACGATCGGGAAGATTGTCGCCACCCCACGTGCCCAGCAAGCGCTTGCCCATGTTGAGTTGACGCGGATCCAGATCCAAGCGTTCTCCGTGGCGCGCGTTGCCGACAATGACCGCCGCTCCACCCTGGTTGCGAACGCACTGCAAGGCTTGCTGCATCACTGACGGACGTCCCGTGGCCTCGATGGCAAAATCAACCCCACTGGGACAGAGGCGCAGGATTTCGGCGACGGGATCTGTGGTGGCGGCTTCCACGCAATGGGTCGCGCCCATTTGCGTTGCCAGATCCAGTTTGTCCCGGTGCAAATCGACCGCGATGATCATTTTGCAGCCGGCGATGGCTGCGGCCGCGACCGCGCACGACCCGATGCCGCCGATGCCGAAGACCGCGATGGTTTGGCCCGGTTTGACCTGCGCGGCATTGAACACTGCGCCCAGTCCGGTCGGGACGGCGCAACCGAGCATCGCCGCATCGCGCATGTTTACCTTCGCAGGAAGGACAGTGAGCCGATTCTCACTGATGACGGAATATCGGCTGAACGTGGTGATCGCGCCGGAGTTTACTTTTCGACCGTCCCAGTGATAAACGGTGCCGGGAACATCTCCGCCCGAACCTTTGATCCAAGAGAGGATGGCGCGGTCACCTTCCTTGACCTTGGTGACGCCGGGGGAAACGCCGCGCACGATGCCGCTACCCTCGTGGCCGAGGCAGTGCGGAAGAAACTTGTCCTCGCCGCGATAGCCCCGGCATTCCAACACCTGCGTGTGACAGACGCCGCTGACCGCGATCTCGACCAGCACCTGGCCGGGTTTCAACACGGGAATCTCCAGCTCGCCGAGAACCAGCGGCTTGCCCGTCTCCACCAGAATGGCCGCGGTGGTCTTCACCGCGCCGCCTGCAGGATTTTCTCGGCGATGTGCGGACCCGTCAGGCCGAAGACCTCGCGCGCGTACTCCTGTTCGCCGGCTTCGTGGAGAAACGTGTCCGGGGTTGCGATGCGGCAGAGGCGCGCCTTCTGGGCTGGGCGATCCGCGAGCCACTCCGCAACGCTGCCACCGAAGCCGCCAAGAAGGCTGTGCTCTTCGATCGTTGCAACCACCTTGAACTTGGCGAATGAATCAGAGAGAAGCTCTTCGTCGAGAGGTTTAACAGTGTGAAAGCTCACGACCTGGGCCGAGATGCCCTTTTCTTTCAGCACGTCTGCCGCTTCGAAGGTCGTGGGCAACATGTTGCCTGTGCTGAGCAGGCACACATCCGTGCCGGGACGAATGATGATGGCTTTGCCAATGACGAAATTGGGGATGTCTTTGTGGACGACAGGCTCGCCTTTCTTCCCAAGGCGCATATACACGGGGCTGTCCTGCTGGAGGGCGGCGCGCAGGGCTAGCCGCACTTCAACAGCGTCGGCGGGACAGATCACGATCATGTGGGGAAGCACACGCAGGAAAGCGATGTCCTCACAAGAATGATGCGTCGCGCCGAGGGAGGCGTAGGACAAGCCTCCACCAACCCCGACGATCACGACGGGCACGTTGTGATAGCAGACATCGACGCGGATCTGTTCCATCACGCGAGTAGTGATGAACGGCGTGATTGTGTAGGCAACCGGGCGAAGTCCGCACGACGCCATGCCCGCGCCTACGCTGATCATGTTGGCCTCCGCCACGCCGCAATTGAAGAACCGGTTCGGCACTCGTTTCTTGTAATCGTCGAACAGCCGATTGCCGATGTCACCGGAGAGCATCACGACACGCTCGTCTTCAGTCGCGAGCTTCGTGATCTCGGAAGCAAATGCGTTTCTCACGTGAGCCCCAGCTCCTGCCTGGCCTTCTGGAGTTCGTCGGCGTTTGGACTGCGGTAGTGCCAGTTGTTATCGTCTTGCATGAACGACACGCCCTTGCCCTTCACAGTGTGGGCAATGATGGCCACCGGCTTGCCGCTGCCGGCGGGAACCGGCTTCAGGGCGGTCAGCAAGGCGTTCAGGTCGTGGCCGTCCACTTCGGAAGCGTTCCAGCCAAAGGCTTCCCATTTCTGACGCAAGGGACTCAGGTTCATGATTTCGTTGGAGCGGCCCGTGGCCTGCCACTTGTTGTAGTCCACAATTACCGTGACGTTATCGAGCTTGTGAATGGGCGCGAACAGCGCGGCTTCCCAGACGGTTCCTTCCTCGCATTCGCCGTCGCTCATCACGACGCACACCCGGTACGAACGACCCTGGATGCGCCCGGCCAGCGCAACGCCCAAGCCCACCGATAACCCGTGCCCGAGCGAGCCGGTCGCCAATTCAACACCCGGCGCACAGTGCGGACTGGGTTGTTCGGCGAGGGTGCTACCGGATTCCGCGAAAGTGTCGAGCAGTTTCATCGGAAAGAAACCGCGATGCGCCAGCGTCGCGTAGAGGGCGGTGGCCGCGTGGCCCTTGCTGAGGATCAAGCGGTCGCGATTGGGATCGTCGGCATTTTTTGGATCAATGGCCAGCGCGCCCGAGTAGGCCGCGACCAGGATGTCCACACACGACAACGCCGAGCCGAGGTGTGGCGTGCCGGCCTTGTGGGACAACTCCACGACCTTGCCGCGGATACTACGCGCGAGCGCTTCGAGTTCGCCAAGGTTTGGTGTCATTGAAACTTGAGCGCCTGCATCGTCTTGATGTTGTAATAGCGGATGTCGGTCAGCGGGTTGGGAATCCGTCCTCCGCGAAACGCCGCGGTCAGGTCGCGAACCGCATCTTCGACGCTATGGTTCGCTTTAAATCCGAACTCACGGTCAATCTTCTCCGACGAGATGTGATAGGAACGGTTGTCGTCGGTCGGTTGCGTTTCGACGGGAATATCCTGGCCGACGACTTTGCGCACGACATCGGCAATCTCGCGGACCTTGAGGTTGTGATAGCCGGCGTTCCAGATTTTGCCCGCAATCTGCTTGTCGGGCGCCTCCAGCAACCGCAGATACAGGTCCGTCATGTCTTCGATGTGCAGGTTGGGACGGCGCTGTTCCCCACCAAACACCGTGATCTTGCCCTTGTTGATCGCGTGATTGGTGAGAATGTTCACGGTCAAATCCAGCCGCAATCGCGGCGAGTAGCCGCAAACCGTCGCGGGGCGGAGTGTCACGGTGGTAAAACCGGGGGTTTGGTATTTTGCCAAGACCTCTTCGCACATCGCCTTGTACTTTGAGTAATCTGTCAGCGGCTCAAGCGGCAACTCCTCCGTGACGTTCTCTTCCTGCTTCACGCCATACACGCTGGAACTGGAGGCGTAGACAAATCGCTTCACACCGCTATCCCGCGCGATCTGGACGAGCGGCTCGAACGCATCGAAATTGATGGACCGGCCAAGTGTGGGGTTCAGTTCGAAGCTCGGATCGTTCGAGATGCAAGCGAGGTGGATGACCGCGTCTGTGCCCGGGAGTGTTTTCTGCAACAGCTTGCTGTCGCGCAAGTCGCCTTTGATGGTTTCCAGATTCGCGTGTTTGGGCAGGACATCCTCGCCATAGAGGAACAAATCCAAAACCCGCACCCGGTAGCCCGCGCCGAGCAGCTTGGGCACCAGCACCGCGCCGACGTAACCCCCGCCGCCTGTGACGTATATGACCTGATTATTCCCGTTGTTTTTCATGCCGTGTGTCGGACTAAGATGCCTGTTTTTGGCAGACAGCGCAAGAGCTAAGCCTCTTGCAGAAGCAAATGATGCAATGCGGGCAGGGTGGCGCGGTGGTCACCGCAGAAGTAAAAACTTTCCCCGCCTTCAGCGACGGTGCGCACAAGAATTGTCTTCCAAGGCCGATAGTAATACTGCGGATTCGATTTTTCAGCTTCCGTGCGCCAGTCGCCATCGATCTTGATGAGATCGAATGCCGCCGTCGTGAACTTCTTGATACTCCGGCCGTCCTGGATCGCGGTGTTGCGGGCCATTGATAAAGCCTTGAGGTAGATTTCCGGTCCCATCACCGCTGAGCCAAAACACAGGAGTACACCGCCTTCGAGGTTCTCCACGGATTTCGTAAAAATCAGGAAATCGCGATAGCTCGTCTCGCCCGTGGCGGCGGCATTGAAGTTGGGGTGTTCGTGGATGATGTCGTAGCCGATGCCCACGTGCACGGTTGCCGGGACGCGGTGGCGCCAGGCGGCGGCCAGCACGCTCAATTGCTTGTGCGGGAAATTGCTCTCGGCGATCCTCTTGCCCACGCCTTCGCCGAACCCAAGCCCGTCTCGCGCCGCCGCATTGACGACCTCGTTGAGTTCGCCCGTCTCATTCCACAATCCGAACTCGCCGGTTTGGATGTAGCGGGCCACGCTCTCGGTGGTGGCGCCGATTCTCGCCAGTTCGTATTCGTGAATCGGGCCGGCGCCGTTCATCGCGACATGCGTGAGCAATCCGCGTTCGATCAGGTCGATGATGTGGGCGCTGACACCCGCGCGCAGAACGTGCGCGCCCATCATCAGGATCACGGCCGCGCCGCGCTTGCGCGCCAGCAAGATCCGATCGGCCAGCTTCGCCAACTCTGGGTGCTCGAACGGAATCGGTGCTTGGTCCGCCGTTAGCCAATGGTCAGCCTGCAAGTCGTTAACGCGTTCCGCCAGCGGCTTCAGTTTCAGACGCGCGCGATCAAATTGTGGGTATTGCGAGGGCATGGTTCAGGGAAATTGATACACGAAGAGCGTGTCGGCCACACGCGCAATCGGCTGGTGGGTTGTCCGCAGCCAACTCCACTCGGGTCGCATCAATTGCGAGGCGGAGACCACCAGCCAGCCTTGCACGATTTGGCGAGCTTTCTCGGCATCGATACGCGTGTTTGGAATCTTCAGGTATTCGATGGAATACTGGGTGCCGAAATAATCGAGATAGATTTGGCCAATATGGCGTTCGTCGAGAAAGGCCTTTAACCGCTTCGCGTCCTGTCCCCAATCGTAATTCGAGTCGACCAGGTATTTGTAGCCATTATCGGCGCCGCCCGCGGTTTCGCTGAAAAACTGCAAGTATAGAGGCGCGCAAAGCAGGCAGATGATTGTTTGCCACGCAACCAGGCCGCCCACGAGCCATTGTTTCAAGCGCGGGATGGCGCAACCAATACCGACAGTGAGCAGGGGAAACATTGGGAGCAAGTGGCGCACGCCGATGTTTACTTTGCTCGTCATCGCCGCGAGCAGGAACAGCGCGGCGCACGCCCATGCCACCCACTCCAGCGGGCGCGTTTGCGCGCGGTTCTTAAGGAACACAACAGCGGCTGTGATCAAGAGACCTATATACGCCAGCGGTGATTTCAAGAAGAGGGTGACCGGGTAATAGTACCACCAGCCTTGCTGGGACCACTCCCCGAGCAAATAACCTTCATGCCCGGTTTTCGAATGCCCGAGGGTGAGCGCCAGCCCTTTGAAGAAGTCGGGTGGAATCAGCAATGGACGAAAACCCTGAAACCAACCCGGCACTCCCAGCGCGGTGGCTTGGGCTTCGGGCATCGGTGGCGCAGGCAACCAGCGTGGGAAATTTACGAGGAGCACGACGGCCCATGTTGCGGCGAACCCGATTGCTGCCATCTTGAAGACATTGACTTTGGCGGCGCGGAGCTTCTTCCACGATAGCACCATCATGACGACATACATCGGGGCGAGGGTAATCGCCGTGAATTTCATCAGCAGCGCCACGCCCGTGACCGCGCCGCACAGCGCGATGTTCCGGTTCGTGGGAGATTCGAGGAATCGCGCGAAGAGAAAGATAGCGGCGGACATTGCCAGCGTGACGCCGATGTCGGTAGTGATGAGATGGCCATGGGCGAGGGCGTTTGGGTTGAAGACCCATAATGCCAGGGCGCACAACGCGGCAAAGTCGTTTGCGGTTGCCTGTCGCACCCAGAAGAAAATCAATGCGCCGACCGCGAGGGTGAGTATGATTTGCACGCAACGCCCCGCAAGCATGAGACCGTCGCCATCATTCTTTCCATCGTACACAAACATCTGGCCGAATAGCTGACTTTCCGGCAACGCCCAGAAGTACCAGTTGTCTCGTCCCCCCGGAAAATATTCCTGCCAGGCGCGAACCGGGCCGAACCACGGGCGCGTCCAAGGATAGCCGGCCCGGCCTTCCAGCAGCGCCCGCGCGTTGTCTGAATAGTTAATGTTCATGAACAATAACGGAACCGCAGGCAGCATCTGAGACAAAGGTGGGTGTTCCGGCTGAATCTTGTAGCGATATCCTGTCCAGTAGGTGTAGCCCGCGCTGAGAGCCGTGGTTTCGTCTACGGTTGCGCTGTCCCTGCGGGCGGCCACCATCATCAGGGCGGCCATTATGACGAGCAAACCGGTGGCGATGTAAATCGCTGGAGATTTCCGCATGGCGGGAGTTTTTGCGGAACGGCGGGGGCAATGCAACGCATTTTTTCATGGAAAAGCGCCCGGGTTTGCCTAAACTGCCTCCACTTGTGGAAGCACCACGTTATTCCGTAGTCATTCCGGTCTACAACGAACAGGAGAACCTGCCCGAATTGTACCGTCGGCTCACGGCTGTCCTGAAACCGCTCAAGGAACCGTACGAGATTGTTTTTGTCGATGATGGCAGCCGCGATGACTCACGGGCCCTCATTCGGAAGCTGGCAACGGAGGACAAGAACGTGCGTGCGCTGTTTCTTTCACGAAACTTCGGACACCAGGCGGCGTTGTCGGCGGGACTGGATCACTCGCGAGGGCAGGCGGTAATCGCTATGGACTGCGACCTTCAAGACCCACCGGAAGTCATTCCGCAGTTGATTGAGCGGTGGCGGGGGGGCTTTCAAGTAGTCTATGCCATCCGCAAGAAACGCAAGGAAACCGTCCTAAAGAAGGCGGCGTATGTTTTATTTTACCGTTTGCTTCACGGTATGGCAGATCTCGACATTCCTATGGACGCGGGCGACTTCTCATTGGTTGACCGGCAGGTCGTGGACATCATGAAGAAGATGCCGGAGCGGAACCGTTTTATCCGGGGCCTGCGGTCATGGGTGGGCTTCCAGCAATGCGGTCTGGAGTACGAACGCGATGCGCGTCATGCGGGTGAACCCAAGTACACCTTCACGCGACTGGTGAAGCTGGCGTTCGACGGATTTCTTTCGTTCTCGTATGTGCCGCTACGCATGGCCTTCTGGCTTGGCCTAACCGCTTTCCTGATGTGCCTGATCTATACCGGCTATGCGCTTTACGGAAAAATCGTGCTGGGCGCCAATCCGCCAGGGTGGACGTCTCTCATGATCGCCGTGATGCTACTGGGCGGGGTGGAGTTGGTCCTGATCGGCATCGTCGGCGAGTACATCGCGCGCATCTACGATGAAGTGAAACAGCGTCCGTTCTACGTCGTCGGGGAACGCATCAACAACGATTGACTTGCAGGCTGCCTACTACAGCGAGTACGCCGCGATCCAACGGGAACACTGGTGGTATCGCGCGCGCGCGGAAATTCTCGAAGCGATTCTCGCCCGGCGTTTGCACCCTGGCCGACAACGCCTGGTCCTGGACATTGGTTGTGGACCCGGCGGGATGCGGCCGATGCTGTCGCAATTTGGACGGCTGGTCTCAACTGATTTCACCTTTGAAGCCTTGCAGTTCTGCGCGGCGCAGAAGCTCGACCATCTTGTTGCGGCGGACGGCATGCGACTGCCCTTTAGAAACGGGGAATTTGATGCGGCTGTTGCCTTTGACGTGATCGAGCATCTGAACGACGATGGTTTGGGGGCGCGTGAGTTGTTTCGCGTTTTGAAACCGCAGGGCTTGCTCTTCGTGACCGTCCCTGCATTTCAGTTTCTTTGGGGACGGCAGGATATCGTCAGCCATCATTTTCGTCGTTACAATGCCGGGGGATTGTCGGCAGTTGTGCGCGGGGCTGGTTTCGACATCGAGCAGATCAGCTATTTCAACACGTTTTTATTTCCCCCCATCGCGGCCATCCGGTTGGCCTACCGCTGGCTGGGGTTAAACCACGCGCGCAAGGATGAGGAGATGAAATCTGATTTCTCGATGCCTCATCAAGGCTGGCTGAATGAACTGCCTCGAAAAATCTTCGCTTCGGAAAAACCATTTTTACTGCGAGGAAACCTTCCCTTCGGCGTTTCGCTTTTGTGTATTGCGCGCAAGCCTCAATAGGCCTTGAAACCGCATACGTGCCAGCAGTTAGGAATTGCGAGAGATTTTTCGTGATTTTTGCGCGCCACAGCCTTACAACCAGCAGCCTTATGAAGATTGTCGTCGCTTACTCGGGCGGGTTGGATACCTCGGTCATTTTACGGTGGCTGAAGGACAAGTACAAATGCGAGATCATCGCGTTTTGCGCGGACATCGGGCAGGAGGAGGAACTGGCCGGCCTCGACAAAAAAGCCAAAGCCACTGGCGCGAGCAAATACTACGCGCTCGACCTCGTGGAGGAATTTGCCCGGGATTTTATTTTCCCGATGATTCAGGCGAGCGCCATCTACGAGAATCAATATTATCTGGGTACCAGCATTGCGCGTCCACTCATCGCCAAGGCACAGGTGGAGATTGCTCGCAAAGAAAAGGCCGACACGGTGGCGCATGGCGCGACGGGGAAGGGGAACGACCAGTGCCGCTTCGAGTTGACCTATGCCGCGCTCGCACCGGAGCTGAAGATCATCGCGCCGTGGCGCTTGCCCGAATACCAGAGCCAATTTAAGGGCCGCACCGAGATGCTCGCCTACTGCGCGAAGAACGGAATCAAGGTTGAAGCCAGTGCGAAAAAGCCCTACTCGATGGACCGCAACCTATTGCATATCTCGTTCGAGAGCGGCATCCTCGAAGACCCATGGGCCGAGCCGCCCGCAGACATGTTCAAGCTCAGCGTCTCGCCCGAGAACGCGCCGGACAAGCCGGAGTACGTCGAATTGGAATTCGAGTCCGGCAATTGCGTTGCGGTAAACGGCAAACGACTTTCGCCGGCCAACGTCATGCGCACGCTGAACAAACTTGGAGGCAAGCACGGCATCGGACGCGTGGACCTCGTTGAGAATCGCTTCGTTGGCATGAAATCCCGGGGTGTGTACGAAACGCCGGGCGGGACCATTCTGCATTTCGCCCATCGCCAGATTGAAACCCTGACGATGGATCGCGAAGTCATGCACCTGCGCGACGGGCTCATCCCGCGCTATGCGGAGCTGGTGTACTACGGATTTTGGTTCAGCCCCGAGCGCGAGGCGCTGCAAGCGCTCGTCACCGAGAGCCAGAAGAACGTCACTGGCACCGTGCGGTTGAAATTGTACAAGGGCAACATCATCACGGCGGGCCGCAAGAGCCCACTTTCTTTGTACAACCCGTTCATTGCAACGATGGAAGCGGACAAAGGCGCCTACAACCAGACGGATGCGACCGGCTTTATTCGGTTGAATGCCCTGCGCCTGCGCACACGCGCGGCGGTGCTGAAAAAGGCGAAGAAGAAATAATCTCGGGCCCTACTTGGCCGCGAGAGCGCCTTCAATCGCAGCGGTCACTTCGGGAGAGTCCGGGGTTGTTGCCGAGTCAAAACGCTTGAGGATGGCGCCATCGCGCCCGATGAGGAACTTCGTGAAATTCCATTTGATGTCGCCGGGGAAGGGTGAATCGGTGCCCGCCAGAACGGTGTAGAGTGGATGGCGCTGCGGACCGTTCACGTCGATTTTGTCGAATAGCGGGAACGTCACGTTGTATTTGCTGGAGCAGAACAGCTTGATCTGTTCGTCGCTGCCCGGCTCTTGCGAGCCAAACTGGTTGCAGGGAAACCCAAGGATGACAAGGCCCTTGTCCTTGTTCTTTTCGTAGACGGCTTCGAGGGCGGTGTATTGCGGGGTGAAACCGCATTTGGAAGCCACGTTGACGATGAGGAGCACCTTGCCCTGCCAGGCGCCCAACGACGTGTCCTTGTGGTCGATATCTTTGACGGGGATTTTGTAGAGGGGTTGCGCGTGAGTGGTCATGGTTTGTATGAGCAATGATGCCGCAAGGAGCGCGAAAGTTTTCATGCGAGCACGGTAACATGTGATTCGGTGGCGCTCAAGTGGCAACGATTGCCCGCATGAACACTCCAAGTGTCGAATTGGCCGCAAGTTCTCGCAGTTATTTCCGCTTCAGGAAACGAAACGAGAGCAGGCAGCCGAGGCCCATTCCGACGAGTCCGAACGAGCCAGGTTCGGGGACGATCGTTGCGGACAGGCCGGTGGTGTCTTCAAAGGCCCCATTGCCGCCATTACCAACTACAAAATCAATGGTATCGCCCGCGAGGATGCTTTGCGTGCCCGAATACGATGTTGGGCTGGGGCTTCCAAACACAGTTGAATTGAATATCGAGGTGCCATTGTGCAGGACGTGCACATCCGAAGAATCACCCACCGAACTGAGGCCCGAAAACGTGGCCGCGAGGGTGAATGTTCCGGAGGAGGACGCAGTCCAGCGGATGATTGAAACTCGATTGCTTTCACCGCCTTCTTCCGCGAGCTGTCCTGGCTGGTAGGTGGTATTTGCGATGGTGATGGGATTTGCCGTTCCATTGTGCAAGATGAATGGACGGCCATCATTATTGCCGGGATCGCCGAGCCAGCCGCTCAGACCACTGCCAAACCAGCTGTTTGTGTTGACGGGATCGAGGCTGAAGGTTGAACCGACACCGTACGACCACCCGTAGCTCCAGGCGCCATTGGGGTTGTTGACGGCGGAAAAGTCCGTGGCGGCGTTATAGGACTGCGCGGCGCTCGATCGGGCGAGGACGGCGAACGCCAGCAATGCCGTGAAGATCGAAGCGATTGTGAGGTTTTTGGATGTAGTCATGACGGATTCCTTAATTTGGCTTGTTTTCAAAGGCGATTCTTTTGTGTGTGTTATTATTTACGTAGAGTTATTTTCGCTTCAGGAACCGGAACGACAGCAGGCAGCCGAGGCCCATCCCGACGAGGCCGAGCGTGCCGGGTTCGGGGACGATCGATGCGGACAACGCAGTAGTGTCTTCATTGGGACCATTGCCTCCGTTGCCGACCGCGAAATCAATCGTGTCTCCGGCGATGATGCTCTGAAGGCCCGAATAGGATGTTGGGCCGGGGCTCACGGTCGAGTTGAAGATCGAGAGTCCATCGTGGAGAATATGCACGTCTGCGGAATCACCTGCCGAACTGAGACCGGAAAACGTGGCGGCAATATTGAATGTGCCCGAGAAGGGGGCGGTCCATCGGATAACGCTATACGCGTTGCTGGCACCGGGTTGTTCGGCCAACTGGCCCGGTTGATAAACTGTGGAGGTATTGTTGGTAACCAAACCAGCGGTGCCGTTGTGAAGTGCGTAAGGTATGCCACCGTTACCCGTGCTGTTTAGCCAGCCGCTCAGAGGTACGCCGGGGGCGTAGGCGGCCGTGTTGCTGGTATTCAACAAAAAGCTCGTGCCAAGCCCAAACGTGTAGCCGTAGCTCCACGCGCCATTGGGGTTGTTGACGGCGGAAAAATCCGTAGCGGCGTTATAGGACTGTGCAACCCCTGGTCGGGCGAGCACAACGACGGCGAGCAACGTGGCGACGGTTGAGATGAGGGCGGACTTCTTGGATGTGGTCATGACAGGACTCTCTTTTCTGCCCCGAAAGCCTTCGGGGCGCTTGGTTGTTTGTGTTTCTGTTTTGTTCCGAAAATTCCTGGAGCGTCAGATTTCTTCGGGGGATTGAAGGACACGCGCTTTACAACGGCGCGGCTATACCCGCAAAAGTCATATGAGCAACAGTTGGCCGGTCGAAAATTGAGAGAAGGAAAGGGTGGGCACGAGGGAGGGCAGCCAATCGAAGATTGGCCCAAGCCGTTGGCATGGGGACACAACTCCCCACGCTCGATCTTAATCAACACGAACTTCTCCCTCTCTGCGCCTGCAACCACAGCTCGCAACTGCGGTCTCCGGAGCCAGCAGAACACACCTTTGCAGGGAAGTCAATCAACTAAGGTAAGTGATTCAGCAAGGGCGAGTCTTGTGCGAATCACGACAGTGGCAGGAAGACCACGCAAACGGGGGAAGGCACGTCGAGAGTTTGGCCGGTGGCTTTGAGGCGGCCGGTCTTGGGATTGATGCGGAAGACGACGAGGCTGTTCGAGTCCTGATTGGCAACCAACAGAAAACTGCCGGACGGATCGATGCCAAAAGCCCGCGGCGTTCTGCCGAGCGAGGATTGGTGCTCGACGAGGGTCAACTTGCCGGTGCTTTGGTCCACCGCATAAACGGCGATGCTGTCGTGGCCGCGGTTGGAGCCATAGAGGAATTTGCCATTTGGGAGGATGGCGATCTCGGCACTCGTGTTGAACCCGGTAAACTTGTCCGGGAGCGTGGTGATGGTTTGTGATTCTTTCAAAGCACCGTGCGACTCGTCGTAATCGAAGGCGGTGATCGTGTTGTTCAATTCGTTGATGACGTAGAGGTGGCGGCCATTGGGATCCATGGCAAAGTGGCGGGGACCCGCGCCGGGCGCGAGTGAAGCAGAGGGTGGATTATTCGAGGAGAGCGCGGCGGTTGTTGGGTCAAATTGGTAAACGAGAAGCTTGTCCAGTCCGAGGTCGGCACAAAAAGCCCGGTGATTGGCGATATCGAACCCGACCGAGTGGGCGTGCGGCCCTTCCTGTCGTTTCGGATTTGGGCCGGAGCCGTGGTGTTGGAGAAGCGCGCTCACTGATCCGAGAGAGCCATCGGCCCGTATGGGAAACGCGGCAACACTGCCGCCGCCGTAATGTGCCACCAGAACGCATTTGCCCGACTGATCCACCGCGAGATGGCAGGGACCTTGACCGCCGGAGTTTTGCTGGTTCAGCAATGTCAGCTTTCCCGTCGCCGTGTCGATGGCGAAAGCGCTGACCGCACCGTTGGGTGTGCCTTCAAATCCGCCGCTCTCCCGGACCGCGTAGAGAAAGCGATGGCTGGGATGGATGGCCAGAAAGGCGGGATCGGCCGTCTCCACGGCGACGCCGAGGGAAGTCAACGTGCCGGTGGCGTTGTTGAGGCGGCACATATAGATGCCTTTGCCAGTGGGACTCGAGCGGGTGCCGAAATAGACGAGGCATTCGCCTTGGTCGGGAGGAGGAGGGACGGCGTTGAGGCCCAAGGCAACCCCGGCGAATAGATTTATCAGCAATAACAGGCTGTGGATGAGGGCAATGTTCCCGCGCATGACGGCCACAATAGGCAGAATTGGCGCACAAATCGACTGAAAATTCTTGTTGCCAATGGGAGTGTTTTGCGTATATTTTTCGGTAGCTAGCATATGGAAGAAGAGCGCAGTGAGATTGGTGGAATGTCAGTCACGCCGTGTTTGCCTGGTGGCAGTCCGAAACCCGATGAGCGGGAACAGTCACTGAAGCCTCCTACCGCAGCAGAAGGAAATAACTAAACCCTTATGGCAACCAAGCTATTCGTGGGCAACCTGTCGTTCAACACGACCGAAGGCGATATTCTCGACCTGTTCAAGCAGGCGGGCAATGTCACCAGTTGCGAACTCATCATGGACAAGTTCACGGGCAAATCCCGCGGATTCGCGTTCGTCCAGATGGGCACTCAAGAAGAGGCCAACAAAGCCGTGACCGATTTCAACGGCAAGGAACTGGACGGTCGCGCGCTCACCGTAAATGAAGCCCGTCCCCGTGAGGAACGTCCCCGCGGTGACTTTGGCGGCGGTGGTGGTGGCGGATTCGGCGGTGGCGGTCGTGGCGGCGGCGGTGGCGGCAAACGCGACTTCGGTGGCGGCGGCGGCCGTGGTCGTCGTTAAGACTCGCAGAACCACAAGAAGGTAATTACGTGAAGGGCGTCTCGCACGGGCGTGGCGCCCTTTTTTTCTTCGTTGGGCCATCGTGCGGCCCGTTGATCGCGGTGGTGCATTTTCACCTTTCAATCATTACTGAATTGTAATCGATTATGCAGTCCCGGAAACTTGACACGCTAGTAGACCACCTTTAGCATCCGCAATCAATGGATCAGAGGGACAGGCAGTTTGCGCCGCATCGCGCGGTTACAACTTTGCCGAGTTAACAAAAAACATATTAAGGGGAGGAATCGCAATGAAAGCAATGCGTATCGCGGTGGTGGGGAGTGTATTGATTGGCTTGGTGGCCGTGACTGTTCACGCCGGTTTGTTTGATGCGAACATCAGCGGGAAGGCGACGGAAGAGCCAAATACGGTGATTGTCTCGGCGTCTTTCTCGAGCAAGCAGATTCTTGGGACCAACAAGACGGAGAAGCTGGTCCTTGATTCTGAGACGGGTGCGCTTGAGGTGGTTGACCAATGCGGGGGCTTTATCACCAATATAGTGACCATCGTGGGCAACCCTGTGAGCATCGGGCCAGACTCAAACAGTAATGCAGTGAACTTTGTGCTGTTGTCATTTGGGGGCAGCGGTGACACGAATGGGGCCGGCGTCGTCACGATCTCGAACGGCAAGACGTTCAAGGCAACTGAGAGCTTCCAGATTGCTATCGATGGAGCAATCTTCGTCGGTAAGGTTACGACAAGTTCGGCGTTTAAGCCGGCTTCAACCTGTCCATAACCAGTTGTTCGTTGTTCAAGAGGCGGTGGATTGATTCCACCGCCTTTTGTTTTTGTGGCGGCCGGTTACAAGAAGGCGAGCACCTGTTCGGGCCGGGCCACGATGTGCGCCGCGCCGCTCTTGACCAACTCTTCGCGGTCGCGGAAACCCCAGAGTACGCCGACGGCATGCATGCCTGCGGCGCGGGCGGTGTGCATGTCAGTGTTGGTGTCGCCGAGATAGAGCCATTGTGCGGGTGGCACGCCGAGTTCCTGCGCGATCTGAAGCGCGGCGGTCGGATCGGGTTTCAGTGGGACATTGGGCAACTGACCGCGGACGACCGCGAAGGGTGACGGGTCGAAATAGTGCGCGATCATTCGTTTCGTGAAATCATCTGGTTTATTGGACAGCACGGCGAGGCTGAGATGGCGCTCCGCGAGCGCTGAAATCAGTCCGGGGATACCCGCGTAGAGTTTGGTCAGGTCGAAGCAGTGCGCGTCGTAGCACTCGCGCATCAGGCGCAAGGTGTCGTCCAGCAGATCCTGCCGGTCCCGGGGCAGGGCACGGGCGCAGAGTTCGCGCGCACCGTCGCCGACGAAGTGGCGATAGCTTTCCGGCGGATGCGCGGGGCAACCGAGCTGCGCGAGCGCCCAGTTGGTGGCGTTCGCCAAATCGGCCAGCGAGTCGGCCAGCGTTCCGTCGAGATCGAAGAGAACGGCGCGGATATCGTGTTTCACGCGGCCATGGTACTCAACGGCATCGGAAGGGGCGATTTTTTTGTTGTTGTGGCGGCAGCGCGCTTGCTACGGTCAACGCCATCCATGAAGGAGAACAAGACATGAAAGCATTTCGACTTTGGACAATGATCGCGGCGGCGGCGTGCCTGACTGCGCCGGCGGTGTTTGGGCAACGGATGTTTGGCGGGGTCCGCGATTTCGGCAGCGCGCAGATGGCGAAGGTTTTTGGGAAGAACGAGGCGTTCACGGCCACTGCGGACATGACGATCGCGGACAAGTCGCGCCCCGAGCCGATGCAGATGGAGTCGGCGTACGCGGTGCTCAAGGGCAATGTGCGCACCGAGATGGACATGACGACCATGAAAGGCGTGAACATGTCACCACAGGCCGTCGCCCAGGTGAAACAGATGGGCATGGACCGGACGATCAACATTTACCGGGGGGACAAGAAGCTGTTGTACCTGGTGTACCCGGGCCTTAAGGCCTATTGCGAAATCAACCCGGCGTCGGACCAGCCGACTGACAAAACCGAGCAGAAGGAAGCGAAGATCGAAGTCACCGCGCTGGGCAAGGAAACGGTGGACGGCCACCCCTGCGTGAAGAACAAGATCACCATTACATCCGATGACGGCAAGCAACACGAGATGATCGCCTGGCAGGCCAGCGACATGCATGACTTCCCCCTCAAGACCGAAATGCAAGCCGGCGGCGCGACCATCACGACGCACTTCCGCGACATCAAGATGTCGGCGCCGGACGCGTCACTCTTCGATCCGCCAAGCGACTTCAAAGGGTACGGCAGCATGCAGGAAATGATGATGGCCAATATGCAGCGCATGATGCCGCCCGGCGGAACGCCCCCGCAAGGCAACGGTAATCAATAGTTACGCTTCATGAAGAAATCAGCCCAACAAACCTGGGGCGGACGCTTCTCGACCGGGCCGGCGGAAGCCGTCAAGGCTTACACCGAGAGCGTCAGCTTCGATTGGCGGTTGTTCAACCACGACATCGCCGGTTCCATCGCGCATGCGAAAGGGCTGGCGAAGGTCGGCCTGCTCACCCAGGCGGAAGTGAAGAAGATCGAGCACGGCTTGCGCGCCATACAGCACGAGATTGAATCCGGTAAATTCAAGTGGGATTTTGACTGCGAAGATGTTCATATGAATATCGAGGCGGCGCTGGTTCGCAAGATTGGCGCGGCGGGCAAGAAGCTGCATACGGGCCGCAGTCGCAACGATCAGATCGCCACCGACATTCGGCTCTGGCTCATCTCGAAAATCCGCGGCACAAATTTCGAGATTCGACACTTACAGAGTGCGCTCGTTGCCTTCGCGGAGAAGGAGCGGGACGCGGTTATTCCGGGCTACACGCACCTGCAGCGGGCCCAGCCGGTGTTGCTGGCGCATCATCTTCTCGCTTATGTCGAGATGCTAAATCGCGACGCCGGGCGCTTCGCCGATTGCTCCAAGCGCGCCAACGTTTGCCCGCTCGGTTCCGGTGCGATTGCGGGTAGCACGCTCAAGCTCGACCGCGCCTACGTCGCAAAGCTGCTCGGCTTCGCGGGTGTCACGCAGAACTCGATGGACGCCGTTAGCGACCGCGATTTCGTCGTGGAATTTCACGCGGCGGCGGCGCTCACAGGCGCGCATTTGTCGCGATTGGCGGAAGACCTGATTCTCTGGTCGAGCGCGGAGTTTGGTTTCATCACGATTGCCGACGCGTACACGACCGGCTCGTCGCTGATGCCGCAGAAGAAGAATCCAGACATCGCGGAATTGGCGCGCGGCAAGACGGCGCGGCTCTACGGCAATCTGGTGCAGGCGTTGACGCTCCTCAAATCCCTGCCGTTGACTTACAACCGGGATTTGCAGGAAGACAAGCAACCGCTGTTCAAGTCGGCGGATATTTTATTGTCCACACTTCACATCGTGGCGGAAATGCTGCGCCACATCCACGTGAACCACGTCAAATGCGAAGCCGCCGCGAGCGACCCGATGATGCTGGCGACGGACCTCGTTGATTTTCTGGTGGAGCAGGGGATGCCGTTCCGCGAAGCCCATCACACTGTCGGCGCGCTCTGCGCCGAGGCGGAAAAGACCCACAGCTCGTTGTCCAAGCTTGCCGCCAAGAAGTACGGCCCCGCCGCCGGCAAAGTATTCGACGTCCGCCGCGCCCTCGCCGCCCGAACTGCTGTCGGCGCCCCGTCACCAAAGAATGTGGCGGCGCAGATCAAGCGCTGGAAGAAATTGCTGAAGTAGCGAGCAATCATTCGATGTCAGGAGTCAAGCCTTGACCCCTTTACCAGGCAACGCGGTCACTCTTCCGGCCGTGGACCATCGGCCCACGCTTGCCGAGTTGGAACCGTTGGCAAGGGCTGCGCTCGCTCATCATGGCATCATTGCCGTCGAGCTGCAGAACCTGCGCTACTACAACAATGCAACCTACCGCGTCGTCGCAGGTGACGGACGGCAGTTCGTGTTGCGGGTAACGTGCAATCACCATGGCGAAGCCCGGTTGCGCTCCGAGATGCAGTGGCTGCGGGCGATGCAATCCGATCCCGGCGTCCGCGTACCCGATCCGGTCGTCACGTTGGCTGGCCAACTCATGCTCAAAACCTCCGCGCCGTCGGTGCCCGAACCGCGTTGGTGCAACGTATTTCACTGGTTGGACGGAATGACCATCGCGGAAGCGCAGATGAATGCTCACGACTTCGGTTTGATGGGTGCCGCCTCTGCCCATCTTCATCAATCGAGTGCCGCGTTCGATCCCGCGCCCGGGTTTGATCGACCTTCGTGGGACGAGGGGTTCAGCCTCGATCGCGATGGGAACGGTACGTTGGAACCGATCATTGCCTACTTGCGAGGCCACCTGACGAACGAAGCGATCAACCAGTTCGTTCTTCTCGCCGAGCAAGGCCGTGGGCTGATGAGCAGGCTGCGTCTGGATCCTCTGGGCTACGGCCTCATCCATGCCGATCTCCACGCCGGTAATTGCCTTTTCCGGAACGATGGCGTGGCCTTCATCGACTTCGAGGATCTCAGTTGGGGCTATTTTCTCTACGACGTGGCCACCGCGCTGTTTGGTTCGATCGAGCGGCCAGATTACATCGATTTGACTGAGGCCTTCACCACGGCCTATGCCCGTATTCGTCCGCTGCCCGCGGATTTCGCACAGCAGCTCAGGCTCTTTCAGGTGTTGCGCGCCGTCTTTCTTACCAACCTCGCTGTCACTCGCCATGACCCCCGCGAAAACGCATGGTGGGAAGGCTATGTTGTCAGTAAACTGCGCCGGCTGTTACATTCCTAGCCCTGTATCAATTTCTCCTGTTCGCAGAGTCCGTCTCGGTGACGTGAGTCCTTGCTGCCGAACTAATGTGGCGGCGCAGAGTAAGCGCTGGAAGAAGTTGCTGAAGTAACCGGAAAGCCTGGTTCTTTCGAAGCCGATGAATACAGGTTGACCTGCTGCCACAATCGGCACGTAAACGACGGTCTATCCGCTGTCGAAAAAGAGCGGCCCCGGTATTTGACCGGGGCCGCTGACCATTTCGCGAGCGCTTGTCGCGACTGGTTCGGTTATTTGGTGTCGTGGCTCTTGAACGGTTCCTTCAGCACGACTTTGACGCCAGAGATGCTCTGGGTCACGGTGTTGCGGACCGTATCCAATGCCGACGAGCCGACCTTTTCGGCGGCCTTTAAGGCGCCATGAGCTGCCGCCGAGGCGGCATCTTCCGCGCTCAGGCCCAATTCCTTGGCGCCCTGAATCGCTCCTGACAGCAGGCCGGTTGCGGCATGACCGAGTTGACCGCCGACTGCAGCGGTGTCGCGGATCACGACGCCGGCCGTGTGGCCGATGGTATCGAGGGCCTCGCCACCGACCTGTTTGGTGCCGCGGAGCGTTCCGATTACGATTCCTTTGGCGGCATCTCCGATGTGCGCGCCGACCTGCGTGGCACCGCGGACGGCACCACTCGCGGTATCGGCAATCGCGCCCGTCGCCGCTGCACCCACCTTACCCGTGTCCTTCAGTGTCGTGGTGAGTGCGTTGCTGACAGTGTCCACGGTCGCCTTGGTGATGTCACCCGTTCCTTTGATCGCGGCCACGATGTCATCCTTAACCGACTCTACCAATCCTCCGACTTTCGTCGTCATGATAGTCCTCCCTTCCTATTTAGGGACTGAACAATGTAAGCCTGAATCATCGGCAAATCAAACGGCCGACCGTCATCCTGCGACGTGGTGTTGTACCGTGTTGTGGGCCGCGATTCCGATTGTGCGAACTCGCCGCCAAGAAGTACGGCCCCCGCCGGCAAGGTGTTCGATGTCCGCCGCGCCTACGCCGAAGAATGTGGCGGCGCGGATCAAGCGGTGGAAGAAGATCCTGCGGTAGCAAAGGACCGCTCTGGAGTGCGGTAATGCGAATGTGTCCAGAGTACTGAGTTGACCCCAATAACTCCCTTCCTATTTAGGGACTTAATAATTTAAGCCTGAATCCTCGGCAAAGCAAACGGACCGCCGTCAGCGGGGGAGATGATGTTGTACCGTCTCGTGGGCTGCGATCCCGATTGTCCGAGCTCGCCGCCAGAAAGTACGGCCCAGCCGCCGGCAAAGTATTCGATGTCCGCCGCGCCCACGCCGAAGAATGTGGCAGCACAGATCAAGCGGTGGAGGAAGTTGCTGAAGTAGTTCTGGCGAGACCTCATTCGATTCTACTCTCGAGTGTCGATACTAAGGACTGACCCCCTCACTTTATTTAGCCTTTGAAAAATGACAGTCCGGGCAAACCCGGCAAACGTTTTGCACTGAATATTGTAGGATGTTACGACGAAAGAGCTTGAAAAAATTCAAGGAAGGCCGTAAAGACGGGACAGCAAGAAAAAAGGGCTCGACGCTGTAACGCCGAACCCTTCCGTGGACGTGGCGGAGATGGATACCGCGCCGCCTGTAGTCCTTACCAGATTGCAGGATGGCAAACGAAGCCGGAGTTCGCAGGTTCGAATCCTGCCGTCCACGCTTGCTTAAAATTTCTCTTATTTCCCTGCTTAAAAAAGAACCTAAACATTTGTTTCGCCGTGCAACATCTATATCGCTTGCGAAAACATTTGTTACACGTATCAGCTTACATAGCTAAATCGCTTCCGGTTGTCAACTGCGTATACGTATAAGCATACGTAGCAGTAGTAACCGGCGTTGTACCGGGAAACACGTTCCCGGAAGCAATTTGCGCAATAGTTTTAGAAGCGTTCCCGGTAGCAATCCTAGTGTAGTTGCGTAACGCATTGTGACGCTAATTGCAACGCTCCCGGTACCGTGTTAATTAAGCAGCATAGTGAAAGCCCGAAAGCGGAGTATCAAACCGAAGTTTCTTCGGACGGATGAAACTCGAAATGCCCTGGATTTTCTGAAACAGGCGCATTCATCCATTCGTCAGACGTACAGTGAGCCGATGGCTTGGAAATGGGTCACGATCTCGTTGCATGGGGCTTTGTACGGATTCGCTATTTGCGCCTCGAAGGGGACTGATCCGTCGAACGTGACATATCGACGGAAGGACAAAAAGAGTCCCAACGAAAAACAACCGTTCGATTTGGATAAGGAAAAGTTGTTGAGCTTTGGCGATGCTCTGAAAGTCTGCCAAGACCAGAATTGGCATCGTGGCGTTATGGACGGGAAGCCATTGGTAATGACTCCCGATCAGCAGAAAGCCGTCGACGAACTTCATAAACGGTTTCGGAATGTCTTTGAGCATTTCATCCCGCATTCATGGTCAATCGAACTTCACGGGTTTCCCGAAATCTCCGTGCATGTCTTGGACGTGATCCAGTTTCTCGCCATTGATTCCAGTACGCCCCATCTGATTCTGACGACCACCGAGCGGCGGAAATTGAAATCCCTTGTTATCCAGTCCAAGAAATTGCTCAAACGGCATCCGCTTCACTTGGAATTGCAACAGTTGGAATCAGGAAAAGCGGAGTGGTGGAAGCCAAAGAAGCGGAAGAAGCGTAACAAGGGTCTTGCCGAACTTGACCGCATATTGGAACAAGACGAACAACAACGCCAGCAAGCCCGACAACCAGCCGACGCAGGCAAACCGATTGCGCCGTAGCCGATGCCACTTCCGTGCAAACATCTGCAAACAAACCCTACCGTATTGATCCGGCGTGACGGACCTAAACGATGCCATCAAACTCACGCGTGATTATTATAACCGTAGCATGTGTGGTTGCTACACCCTAACGGTTGATTTGAGGAAGGTAGCTGACCGGTTCGGTGCGCCGATGCCGAAGGGGGAGTTGTGAGCGGAAAGCGGAAAACCTTCGGCAGAAAGACCGGAGCATGACAGAGATCCTTCGACTCCGCTCGGGATGACAAACCGGAGAATTAGGGTGGGACGGATGGCGGTCCCTTCGGTCTGAGGCTGTGCAGGCGCCGACCGCCGCTACAGCGTGACCGGGCTGCCCCGGCGATCCCAGACGGCCACGACGGAGCGTGGCCCCCCCAACAAGTGCGATACCAGAATTCTTCTGGACATCGAATTCCGATAGTGGTATGATCCGTGGCATGTTCTCCAATTGGAAGAAGCGGTTAAGTGGTGGATGGAACGGCGGTTTGCCGCCCTTGCCCCTCGGCCTCTCCTGTGTCGAGTTAGACCGCCGCTACAGGGGGCAGAGTTCAAATGGACGACGCGGCGTCTCATCCGACTCGGCTCCACGCCCTACAATCCCGGCATTCTGCGCGTTTGATTGTGGAAGGATCACCGGGGTGGAGGGAGTGCCAAACATGCTTTTTGCGAAACGAACCCCCATGCTAAGAGGCCTGTTATGAACGCGTTAGGAAGTTGGGCATTCAAACTTAGCAAAGATGCTTGGACCGGTATCGGTGACGGATACGGCTATGGCGTGCCGTCAGGTGCGGCATGAGCCCGCTTCCAATCAATGTGGGTGGCGGATAGAATCCGAAACATCCTATGTTCCTAGGGGTTGAAATTGGCGGGACAAAGCTGCAGGTCGGTGTCTGCGACCGGCGCGGGGACATCGTGCAACTGGTGCGCGTGGCGGTGGTGCGACGGAACGGCGCACAGGGAATTCTCAGACAACTGGAGATCGTGATTCCTGCGCTGCTCGCGGCGCATCGGGTGAAGGCCATCGGGGTTGGTTACGGCGGGCCGGTCGATTCTCCACGCGGTCGCGTTGTTTGTTCCTTTCATATCAAGGGATGGGACGGATTTCCGTTACGGCGCTGGTTTGTGCAACGCTTCAAATTGCCCACGATCGTCGAGAATGACACGAACGCGGCGGCGTTGGCGGAGGCGCTGGTTGGGGCGGGCAGGGGGCGACGGGCTGTGCTATACTCGAACGTCGGCACGGGGATTGGTGGTGCGTTGGTGGTGGAGGGTGTGATCTACAACGGACGCTTCGGCGCAATGGAGATCGGGCACACGCGCTACTTCGTTCGTGGTCGGTGGCGCATTTTGGAAGAGCTGTCGTCGGGATTGTCCATCGAACGCGGCAAGACCACGCTCGCGCTGTCGGCGAAGTATTACGGGGTGGCGCTCGCCAACGCGATCATGCTGGTCAATCCGGACATTGTCGTGGTCGGCGGCGGCGTGTCGCTGGCCGGGGAGAGATTTTTGGGGCCGGTCCGCAAAACGGTGGCGGGATTGATGTTCGGGCCGTTTCGCAAGAATTACCGGATCGTGCCGGCGGGGTTGGGGGAGACGGTAGTGGTAGTAGGCGCTGCGTTGTTAGCGACGCGGGAGAGTTGAACAATGCGATACCTTGTTTTTGGAGATGTTCATGGCAACGTGTTGGCGCTCGACACGGTGCTGGAGGCCGGCCGTGCCCGTGGCACCGAAGGCTATCTCTTTGTCGGGGACCTGGTCGGTTACGGCCCGAATCCGCTGGAGTGCATTGAACGTCTGTTGCCGTTGGCGGAGTGCGGCAGCCTGGCGTGGGTGTTGGGGAACCATGAGATGGCGGTCCGCGGGGATGTCGAGCCGACGGGTTACAGCGACGAAGCCCTCCAGACGCTCGAATGGACGAAAAAACTGCTCGAGACCAACCCGCCGGCCAAAAATTTCCTGGCGTCAGGCCACCTGACCTCGGTTGCGAATGACTTGATCTGGTTGGCGCATGATTCGCTGGCGGATCCGGGCAGCGGGGGTTATCACCGCTGGCCGAGGAATGCGAAAAGTGAGTTGGCCTGCTTGCGGCACGAGCAGGGGCGCGTCTGCTTCTACGGGCATACGCACAAGATGCGGGCGGAAATGACCAAAGGAGCGACGCCTGTCATGCTGGTGCCAATGACCGCACACGAAACCGACGGGATCGATCCGCATCCGCTCCATCTGGAGCCGAGAGACATGGCGTGGGTCGGCACCGGCTCGGTTGGCTTCCCGACGAATGCCCAGCGCCGGCCCGAGTTTCTGATTCTCGACGTGACCAATGACAATGATTGGCGGATCGAGAAATATGAGGTGGCGTATAATCGCGAGCAGGCGCGGGAGCGCGTTCGCGCGGGGCTGGGTGGCGAATGCAGCAAGGAGGTGGCGGAACGAATCGCGCGCTGGCTGTAGTCCCGCCAATTCGAGCCGGGTGTGAGGACGAGCAGCTTAGTCCAGCAGTTCCTTCAAGCAGCTGATGAGATGTTGAATGGGAAAGGGCTTGACGAGATATTTTGAATCGGTCTGTGTCAGAAACAGGTTGATCTTTGCGTCGGCGGCAAAGCCAGTGATGAAAATGAAACGGTCGGCCAAAATGGGGCGGAGGTCGCGCGCTTTGACGTAGAATTCGTCACCACGCAACTTCGGCATCATGACATCGCAAACCACGGCGTCGTACTCGTTGGCCCTTACTTTGACGAGGGCCTCTTCGCCATCGTTGGCGACGTCGACAAGGAAATTTGCGTCGGCGAGGATCCATTGGAGAGCCTGGGCCAACTGCTTGTCGTCATCGACCAGCAGAACGGCGTGGAATTCAATGGTGTCAGATGGCCGCACGGCCAGGTCAGGTTGGTTCTGGAAGTCCATAACTTCGCCTAGTCGAAAAGCAACTGAAGTGCCAACCACCGCATCTGAACCTTGCAGAAAGAGTGTAATAGGAGCATAAACGCGGGTTATGGGGCTTAAATTCGTAAAAATGAGCGGGGCGGGGAACGATTTTGTCGTTGCGGACAACCGCGATGGCGGCTTTCGGCCTGACCGGGCAAACGTGACGCATATTTGTGACCGACGTTTTGGGGTGGGGGCCGATGGGCTCTTGCTGGTCGAACCGTCAACGTCCGCCGATTTCTCCATGCGTTACTACAACGCGGACGGCAGCGAGGCGGAGATGTGCGGTAATGGAGCGCGCTGCATTGCGCGTTTCTACAGCGAGCGCTGCGACACAACCCGGCGCGAACTCAAGTTCGAGACCCGCGCGGGCCTTATCGAAGCGACCGTCAGCGGTTCGCACGTCCGCCTGACGATGAGCGAACCGCACGATCTACAGCTTCGCAAAAAGATTCAACTCAAAGGCGGATCGCGCGAGTACCATTTTATTAACACGGGAGTTCCGCACGCGGTATTTTTCACGGACAATGCTGATCGCGAGATGGTGCAGGATGTCGGGGCGGAAGTACGCCACCATAAAGACTTCGCCCCGCGCGGGACGAATGTGGATTGGGTGCAGCCACTCGGCGGCGGCGCGATCCGTGTGCGCACGTACGAGCGCGGTGTGGAAGCTGAGACCCTGGCTTGTGGGACGGGCGTGGTAGCTTCGGGAATCGTGGCGCATCTTGTGCATGGGGTACCATTGCCCGTTAAGGTGACGGTGCAAAGCGGGCGAGTTTTGGAAGTGAATTTCTCGCGTGAAAACGGGCGATTTGGCAGCGTAACTCTCGCTGGCCCCGCCGAGTACGCGTTTGAGGGGACGCTGCTCTAAAGCGGTGGGATTGGCTCCAACTCCGGCGTTGACAAGGCGGGCGCTTTTTCTATACTTCCCACCGAAGTCTTTGGAAGTGCACCGCCGTTTTGACGTTTTTGGAACGGCGGTTTGCCATATCAGGACTGAACGAAGAAAGGCGAATGGAGAAGCTATGGCATCTGGTAAAGTGAAGTGGTTCGATACGAAAAAGGGTTTTGGGTTCATTCAACAAGAAGGCGGCCCCGACGTGTTTGTGCATTACACGAGCATCTCCGGTAACGGCTTCAAAAATCTTGAGGAAGGTCAGCCCGTTGAGTTTGAGTTGGTCGAGTCCCCCAAGGGTCCGAAGGCGTCCAACGTCACGGCAAAATAAGTAACATTCCAATAAATACATGAGCCCCCGGCAACGCAAGTTGCGCGGGGGTTCTTATTTTCTACGCCTTGTCAGGACTCGAAAAATACGTTGGGATTTTGCCCTTTTTCAAGCGACGAAACTCATCCGGCTGCTCGCGTTTCGTCTGCCGATATTCCCGCACGCCACCTGAATCGCACCCTAGCAAGAGCGCGTGGGCCTTGTAAACACGGGGTCGACCGATAACGCGCACCCGGTCGGATTGCTGCGCGGGGCGTTTGTCCAGAACGAGAAAACTCAGGGGCAGGCTGCGGAGATCGACACCGGCGATCTTCGCGAACCGCGCCCAATGGCCATCCATGAAGACCTCCGGTGGCGACGGCGCGAAGTGGTGACACCAGTGCCGATCGTTTTCGGGCGTCAACATTCCACACGCGGCCTGATGCGTGCAGGGCGACACAACTCGAAACACACCGCGCAACCGCTCTCGCACCGTGATTAATCTGCGGCTCGCATCGTAGGTTCCGGGTTCAACCCAAATCACCACCGTTGCGTGGGCGGCCGAACTGGCCAATTCGTCGAGTTGGGCGTCGGCCAGTTCCGTGATTGCGTGGCTGATGAGGAGTGTGCCGGACATTTGCTCGGGCGGTCTTTCCAGCCAGACCTTAATGTCAGGAAACGCTTTGCGCGCTTCGCGGGCAGCGTATTCCATCGCCAATGGCGAGCGGTCCCAGAAGAGAAACGTTGCGGATGGATCTGCGCTAAAATGTTCCAGAAACGAGCGTGCGGCGATGCCGCTTCCGCAGCCCCAGTCGATGATTTTTCCCCCATCTGCAGGCGGCGACCAACCTCGTTGCTTCAGTTCGTTGAGAACGTAGTCCCACTTCCAACGAATGCGCTGGCCGAAGGTCTGGTCGTAGCTCTCCAGGTCGCACTCGTTGTGCCAGTAATCCTGCGTGCCGGCGGTCCCATCGAGAAACGCCCCGCGCAGCCGCTCCAGCGCTTTCCAGTCAACTTTTTCCCAGTCCATGCGCAAGTAGCGAATCCAACGAGTGGTGTTTGATTCCGAAGAACTCCTTGAACTGAGCGATATGGTCGCGAGCGGCTCTTGACGTGAACGGTTCCGAATGGCGCACCGCCGCAATCATCAGGTTCTTGGGGGTATGCTCGGTCGACACGAATTCAATCATCTTCGTCTGATAACCGGCCCATTTCAGGTACAACCCACGCAAGCCATCGGTGGACCATTCCGCCATGCGTTCGGCCATCAGGCCGTGTTCGAGCACGGGCGCCAACGGTTCGGGACGGCCCATCTGCGGACGCACCTCCTTGTGGCAGCACGGGGCCACGATAATCAACTTTGCGCCCAGATCGATGCCGCGACGGATCGCGTGGTCCGTGGCTGTGTCGCAGGCATGCAGGGCAATCAGCGCATCGGTCTTGGGCAGGGCGGCGCTTTCAATTGTGCCCGCTATGAACTCCAGCCCTTCTGCCCGAATTTTGCGGGCGAGTCCGTTTGTTGAGTTGACCAGCTCCGGCCGCGCTTCCACACCCAGCACTCGAGCCGGTCGCTTCCAAAAGCGTGCAAACAAGTGCCAAAGACCAAACGTCAGATAGCCCTTGCCGCAGCCCATGTCGGTGATCGTTGGTACACCACCTCGAGCCTCCGTCCACCCGCAGTCCTTCGCGAGGTGCGTGAAGATATCCAGGTAATGGTTGATTTGCGCATGCTTGTCAACCATTGCGGGACGAACCTGTCCCCGATCATTAACCACGTCCAATCCGCTGAGCCAATCGCGCGCGGAATCGTCGAGGATTGTTTGCCGCGGCTGATCGTGTGAGCGTGGGGGAACCGCGGTCGAAGAAGGTTTGTGGGTGGTCAGTTTCGCGACGCCCGACTCGGGTACGAAGAGTTGCCAGTCCCGTTTGGTGGTATTGAGGAGTGCGCTGCGAAAATGCGCGCCAACCCGTTCCTTCACCCAACTCGCCGCGTCGCTGGCCGGCAAGTTCTTGGTGACGTCGTGTGTTGCGTACCGATAGGTGAGAGACAGATGAGGACCGGCCTTCAGTGTGACCAATCGCCCCAACACTTTCTCGGG
>DATLVI010000018.1 GCA_035577545.1 Verrucomicrobiia bacterium | reverse complement strand
AGGAACGTCGACCAGTTATGTATGCCTGCATAATCGACACCGGCCGCGAATGCATCTGAGGCGCGCGCGAGACCGAGGGCCGTCATGAGTCCCCCATAGCTTGGCCCCCAAATGCCTAATCTATGGGTGTCGACGTCCTGTCGGCCTCGCAAATAGGTGATAGCGCCGAACAGGTCATTGAGCTCGCTGCTGCCGCCGGGGCCGAGGTCGTCGGCCTCTCTGTAGTCAAGGCCATAGCCGGTACCGCCGCGATAGTTGACCGACAGCACGATGTAGCCCTCGGCGACGAGGTGCTGATTAAATGCGTATATCCAGCTATACGAACGGTTGGTATTGAACCCCAGAAACATCTGTCTTTGAGGGCCGCCGTGGAAGAACAAAATCGCCGGGTGCGGCTTGGAGGTAGTTTCGTGTGGCAGGAACAGTTGCGCGTGCGTTTCCTGGCCATCCTTCGCCGGAAAGGTCACGGCCTGGGGCATGACGAGCTTGGAACTCGGGAAGGAGGACGCGATGGCTTCCGGAGCGAGCCGCCGCCATTGCCCTTCCGCGCTCAACGCGACCGGATGCAGCGGTTGGTTGCCGTCGCTCTGCAATGCGAAAAGAGCGCCGTCGGCGCCGATCTGCGGATAGTCTTCGATGGCGTGGCTCTGGGCGGTGCGCACCGCCGAACCGTGCTCGGCATCGACCGCCCAGATATGCAACCTGTCGGTGTCATCCTGGGTGGACGAATAGACCAGGCGTTTGCGGTCCTGGCTGAAGACGACGTGTGTGACCTCGAAATTTCCCACTGTGAGTGCGCGGGCCGCCCCGCCTCGCACGGGGACGGCATATAGATGCAGCCAGCCGCTTTTCTCCCAGGGGAACACGAGATCATCATGGTTGGTCCAGAACAGGTTTGTCGCCGAGTCAACGTCGGGAACGTCGTTCGTCGCCGAGCGCGTCGGATGGAATACACTTCCGGGTCCAGCGTCGGCAATCCAGACTCGTCGCCCCTGGCCGGTTTTCACATCCGCCGTCCAGATCGACCACGGCCGTCCGCTGCGTTGGGAGAAGAATGCGGGGGGAGTTTTCTGGGCCGGCACATGAACGAAGGCGATCTGCGCGCCGTCCGGTGAGAACGCGGGCGAGCTGTCGTAGTCTAGACTCGGGCTCAACCAGACGATGGTTTGGTCAACGAAATCGTAGACAGCGATCAGCGAATGGCTGCCTCGATGGCTCACGAACGCCAGGCGCTTGCCGTTCGGCGCCCAGGTCAGCGAGTCCACTGTTCCCTGATCGATGAGCAATGGCTGCGCGTCGCCATCGCCGCTCGCGGCCACGGTCAGAATTCTTTTCTTGTCGACAAACAGCAACCGGCTGCCATCGGGCGAGAAGCTAGGAAAGTTTCCCGCGCCAACCTTATGCGGCACGCCCCCGGCCGTGGCAACCAGCCATACTTCCTTGGGCACTGGGCCTTCCGGAGAATCATTAACGTTGGCCGGGGTCTCGTCCACCAGACTCTGGCCCCGCGTGAAGGCGATCGACTTCGTATCCGGCGACCAGGCGAGTTCGCCGATATCGAAACCGTCGTCTTCTGTGTACCGCGTGATCTGGCGCGCTTTCGCGCCATGAGGGTCTGCTACCCAGATATTACTGCAGCCCTTCGCATTGAATACCCACGCGACAGCTGTGCCCGTTGGCGCGGCCAGCATGTCCGACGCAAACGGCGCCTGCATCACATCGTTGAGTGTAAAAGCCGCTGGATGGGTTTGTGCGCCGGCCAGCGTTGCGGTCATCCCGAGCACCGCCAAGCCGGCGACGCTCACCATCACTCTACACACTGACTTGTTCACGCTACCTCCACTGCCTCTACTTACCGGTTGTAGCGGAGAACCGACAATTCCACTAGTTCATTATTCTCACAATGATGTTGCTGTTCTCGCACGATTCTGCTATCCGTTGGGAGGAGGTTTTGGGAGTTACTTAGGAGGATCCCGTGCTCGACGATTTACACGCGCTCGTAGAGTTTGCCCAGGCCGGGTCCATTGCCGGTGCAGCTGATCGTCTATTCCGGACACCATCGGCTATAACCCGGCAACTGCAAAGGCTGGAGGCTGAATTGGGTGCTGAGCTGCTCGATCGCTCAGTAAAGCCGCCGCGCCTGAACTCGCTGGGCTCCATGGTGCTTGAACAAGCGCGAGATCTGAAGCCTCGTTCGAGGCGAATCGCCGGTTCATTCGCATTGGAAGCCAATGGCATTCCGATATCGGCTCCCGAAGGTGAGATTCACGATACCACTAATATCCGCCGGCTAGGAAACGACGAATCTGCCTCACCGCGTAATCGACCTTCATGTCGAATGCGCGCTTCCCCAGCTCCGCCGTTGAGCGGCGCGCGTCACCCAGGATTCCGTTTTGTGGACTCTGCGGCCCGATCTGCACCTTGCCATCGACGACGGGATCTCCCAGTGCAGAGGAGACCAGATCTCTGCGCACCCATGTGTCGTCCTTGTCGAGATACATCATTTGGGAGGTGTCATAAAGGTAACCGTGGAGGCCGAGTGGATAGCCGCGCTGCGCCAGGTACTGATCGAACGCATCATTGGCGGCCCTATAGACCTGGTCACAGTAGAACACACGAATTCCGTTTGGCCTGTAGCGTCGGTCGAGCTTCTTGGCGACTTCCTCGTAGACCTGCGGTTGGCCGCCACCGTGATCGCCCATCAGAATCACGTTGCGGAAACCGTTGAGGATCGATTCCTCCGTGATGCGCTCGAGCATGGCAGCGAGCAGCTCGTTCGTGATCCCGATGGTACCGGGAAGCGCTTCTGCATCGTTCGGAGTGTAGGGCAACACGGGCATGAAGATAGCATTGCCGAGTTCTCTCGCGATCGCCTCGACCTGCGCATGCGCAACGAGGTTATGGTAGCCGTTCGCGAGCTGGGGGCCTCGTTGCTCGGTACCGCCGGTGTAGATGAGCGCCGTCGTCTTGCCCGCCGCGAGCGCGGACTTCACTTCCACCCAGGTCATCTTCTCGAACTCCACCAGATCGGCCGGCGCGCGCGGCGCAGTGCGCGCAGATCCCGCAGCCAGTATCAGGGAGGCCGTGCCGCCAGCGATCAACATCAGCAAGGAATGCGAAACCGAACCAATGCGCATGTCTTTCTCCTTTCCACAAAAGCATAGACTGCCTGCCCTTGTAACGGAGAACCGACAATTCCACTAGTTCATTATTCTCACAATGATGTTGCTGTTCTCGCACGATTCTGCTAGTGGTTGGGAGGAGGTTTTAGGAGTTACTTAGGAGGATCCCGTGCGCGACGATTTACACGCGCTTGTAGAGTTTGCCCAGGCCGGGTCCCCTTCGGCCACAGCAATCTGATCCCCTTCATACTGGCGGCGAAGATCGATCAACTCGGACAATAAAGCCAGAACCGGAGAACCACCAAGGACACCAGGTATCACGAAAGATTAAGTATCAAGGTTTTTCTTCGTGTGCTTTTGTGGCCTTTGCGTGCTCTTGTGGCCTTTGTGCTTGACGGTACTTCCCTTCCCGTAGCAGCGCAACCGAGCGCTTTTCGTCAATCAGGTGTCGACGCCCATCCTTGCTGGTGGTAGAGCCGCGTTTGATCAGTTCAATGACTTGCGCGGGCGTCAATGACGGTTGCAGCGCGAACAGCTTAGCCGCCAGATTGGTGACATTCGGCGATGCCATCGACGTGCCTGAGAGTTGGAGTTTGCTGCCTCCCGGCACATAACTCTCAACGTTGTAGCCATCGGCGTCCACAACGACCGTATCGCCGTAGCTGGTGAACGAAGTCTCATCGCCCGCCTGGTTCACGGCTCCAACCGCGATGAGATTGGGCAAGTGCAATGAGGACGGCACGTCCTTTTCGAATTCCGCGTTGCTGTCGCTATTACCTCCGGCACAAATAAAAAGAATATTAGGAGCGTTCTTGATCGCCGTCTCAACCGCGTCATGCCAGATATCGAAGAGCTCAAGCGCGCGCTGCTTGCGTTCCGCCGGGTCCGCTCCAGCGCCTGTGTTCGAAAGCCACGCTTCAAACTCCGAAGCATCGTCGCCAAAGCTCATGTTGACTACGCGAACGTTGCGGGTGCGAAAGTAATCCGATATCTGCTCGAAGTTCGACGCCATTTTGTGCGCCCATTCCGTCGTCGGCTGGAACGTAAAATCGGGCAGTTGATCGTCAAACCGCGCCACCACCAGGCGGGCCGCCGGATTTCCTCGTATCGCAATTCCGGCAACATGCGTCCCGTGAATATAGGGTTCAAGAGCCTTATACAGATTGGATAGCTCATTGATTTGATCCGAGCTCAAAGTGCTGAACTTCAGCCGCAGCGCGCCCGCTTCCGGTGAATCGATAGCATTACTCAGGTCGCCAAGGCCCTTGAGTTGGGCGCGAGCGTCAGGGTATTGCAGTTGCTGCGCGGGGGTAAGAGGCTGAAGCCACGAGGTCGACGGGCTACCATCTTCCGCGTACGCCAATCCGTGCGTCCCGCTGGCGGTAGGGTGAGGGTCGGTGAATACCTGGTCACCGAATATCGAGACGTCGACGCCTGAGTCCCAGATTCCGACCAAAACCGGCGTCAGGTTCTCTTTCGCGTTGAGCGTGACTTCTCTCGCGGTCCAAATGTCCGGCTTCGTCACGTTATGGGTGCCGATGTAACCGCTCAACACATCCGCCCGTATATTTTTCAACGGCAGTTCGAACTGCAGCGCCGCTCGGTCGCGGATCACTGCCCAAGCTTGCTGGTTATCCACCACACCGGATTTCTCGACTGCAGGATCGATGTTCGTTTTCACAGAACCCACAATGCGGGCCTTCGACGACAGCTGAGCATCGCCCCGAGCCGACTTGGCCCAGTCCTGCACCACATCCCATGGCAGCGAATCGACTGCCTCCCGGTAGCGCTTGGCAAAGTCCCCCTCAAAAGCGGGACCGCTAGCGCCATTCGTCGCGATCTCGCTTTCCAGAACACACTGCATATAGAGCCCTGTGGTCAGACGCGGAGACGGTTTCTCCTCGAGCGCGCGCAGCGCTTTGACGGTCTCCAGCGCAGCCGCGTTTTCGCCAGCTAGGTGCTGAAGATCCAGCTTAGCGCTCAGTAGAGACCTCAACGTAGCCTTATCCTCGATTTCATAGTCGCGAAGGATTGCTTCCAGATCAGTTCTTACCTTGACTGCAAAGGCGTTAAAGGTCGCGGCATCCGCTTGCAATAGGACGGACGCAGGCCCAGGCAAGGGATACGTGAATCGGGGCAGATCGCTGTGGTCTTTAACCTGGATCTTCTTGTTGGCCTGTCCGGGTACGAACGGGACAAACAGCAGAATCAAGGCCAAGGCACAAAAAAGCTGGGATCGCTTAACCATGACTGAAACTCCCTTAGGTACGTAAATGGCGAGTGTTCATTTCAAAATAATTTCACGAATCAATTCAGTGCCCAGAACTTTTCTGTATTCACTCCGGGCCACTCTGGCCTTGTTCTGAAACTCGGTGCTACCGATTACTTTCTTGGCCACTTCTTCTTGCTCGACGCCTTTATCTAAAGCCGCCATGTTTTTATAAGTGATCCAGAGAATTATATTGGGCTGATCCGGTGATTTTGGAGTGAGCTGGAAGACCTTGTAATCGATGATTAGCCCAGCTTTCTTCGTCGCTTCCATGGTCGGCTTCCATGTCGAATTTAGCCAATCGATGTACTCTTCAAAATGCCCATACTCAACTTGTATGTAGTTCACCTCTGTGACCGGGCCCTCAGAATACTGGCGAACATCCTGGGCACGTGCATTCAGCGAAAGTGAGGAGAGACACATGGACAAAATAATGGCCTTGATCATTTTCTTTTCACCTCTGGTGATGAATCTTTACTCGGCCAGCGAAATCCTGATGCGAGGCTGTGACTATCAATAGCCGGTCCAGGTAAGGGACAAGATCTTCCACTGCCCATCAATTTTGCACACCGCCAATCCCATTGAATTGAGCGTTAAGTTTGCGCCGGCGACGCCCACCATCGCTCTACACACTGACTTGTTCACGCTACCTCCACTGCCTCTACTTACCGGTTGTAGCGGAGTACCGACAATTCCACTAGTTCATTATTCTCACAATGATGTTGCTGTTTTCGCACGATTCTGCATTGGTTGGGAGGAGGTTTTAGGAGTTACTTAGGAGGATCCCGTGCTCGACGATTTACACGCGCTCGTAAAGTTTGCCCAGGCCGGGTCCATTGCCGGTGCAGCTGATCGTCTATTCCGGACACCATCGGCTATAACCCGGCAACTGCAAAGGCTGGAGGCTGAATTGGGTGCTGAGCTGCTCGATCGCTCAGTAAAGCCGCCGCGCTTGAACTCGCTGGGATCCAGAGTGCTTGAACAAGCGCGAGCTCTGTTGCAGCGCACGGAGGCGCTGAAATCTCTTGCGTCGCGCGACGCCGAACCTCACGGCCTCTTGCGCATCGGGCTCGCGCATCCCTTGGCCGAGGGGACGTTTATCGAACCGATTCGGGCTCTGACGGAAAAATACCCCAAGGTCAGAGTGCGGCTATTGAGCGAGCGCACGAGTGAATTATTTAACCGGCTGCTCGCGGGTGAGCTCGACGTTGCAGCCGTGCCTTTTCCTGAAGGTAGGACGGCGCCTGCGCCACTTGTGACGAATATCATCGCGACGGACCGTGTGGAGATCGTTCAAGGCGCCGCAGGCAACGTGGGCGGTGATTGGGAAAGTTTGGGCAGAGCACCTTGGGTGCTCAATCCGCCTGGGTGTTTCTTTCGGGCGGGCCTCATCGATCGGATGGAACGTGACGGCTTCACCCCAATGATTGCGGCTGAAATCCACAACATGCATCTTCAGCTGGCGTTCGTTCAGTCAGGATATGGAGTCGGGTTGCTGCCGGCGCGATTTGTTGCCAGTAACAATTCTCTCGGCACGGTTGAAGTGTTGCGCCCCCCATCATTTGACTTGCACATGTCCGTCGCGATAGTGCGGCTTGGGCAACTCGGTGCTTTGGAGAGGGCTGTCGAACTGTTGGAACACCGCATTCGACATTTGTTTGAGGCAGCCGACACCACGAAGCCCGTAACGAGGAGCCGAAGGCGTGTACGCGCGAATCGGCGGAACGCGCGACCGCGCAAGTAGTCACTCGGACATCGCCCGTTGCAGCTCTCTACTCACTTGCGTTGGCTAAGTTTCTCCCGCCGGATGCCCGGGAAGCCGTGAGTCTCTGCAATAGACCCGATGCGCAACGCTGCCGGCTCCCAATCAACAATTTGATGACTTACATCGCTCGGATCGGGACGCACAACACAGCCCTTCCCACCCGTTCGACCACGCCGGCGCCCTCAACGGCAGATACGGCCAAACTTGTTGCATTTGAAGCCCCTTTGATTCTTTCGGGCCGTCCCTTAGCTTCGTAGCGTCGTTTACGCGCTACAAAATGGCAGCGATCTGACCCGAGCAGCCTGTGTACGCCTTGTTAGGACAACAGCCGCCTCAGCGCGGCCTTTACGTGAATATGAGCCGTATCTAGAAATGGGATGCTGCAACTCGCGTCCCGCAAAATCAACGGCAGCTCTGTGCCGGCTAGAATCAAGCCTTGCACCTGCTCCTGCTTGGCAAGACGCTCGGCGATCACCAGCAACCGCTCCCGCGTTTCGGGCAAGAACATGCCCTTCAGCAGTTCATTGATGTACTTGTCGTGGATGTAGGTTTGCTCGGTTTCGTTGGGGACGACGAGGGCGATCCCGGCCTTAGAAAAGACGTCCGGGTAAAAGCGTCCCTGCATCGTGAAGCGCACACCGAACAGGCCGAGCCGACGCAGTCCGAGTTCTTCCGCGACCTCGCGCGTCGCTTCCACGATGCTAATCAGGGGGATAGACGATCGGCGCTGAAGCTCGCCAAAAACAATATGTGGGGTATTCGACGCAAACAATCCGACATCGGCTCCCGCCCGTGCTAACTTCTGCATTTCTTCGCTCGCATAGGCGGCCGCGGCGGTGAGTTCGTTCGCAGCGAGCATATGGAGCCACTTTTTCAAGTCGATGCTGTTCAGGAGAATGGAGGGAGCACTTCCATCCTTCGTTTGATCACGCCACAGTTGGATGAGCGAGCGATAGTAGTCAACGGTTGACTCGGGTCCAATTCCTCCCACGATCCCTAAGGTCTTCATTGATGGCATCTCCTTCTCGTCGTCTTGTTCCATTCCAAGGCAAGCATTGAATGCGGTTTGGTACTTATCGCCATACCGGAACCGTCAACGAGCACGTAACGGTAAGACTTCACTTGGCCCATTAATCAGCGACCTCCACAGCCATAATGGCGGCCTGAAGTGTGGCAAGTAATTCGATCGCGACGCCGCTAGCCGTTCGTTTCCCCTCAGCGGTGGTAATCTGCTCACCTAGCTTGCCGCACCAAAGTCGGCTATCCGCGGAGTGTTCCTTCGCCGACAACTACCGCCTGGCCACCGACCCGCACCTCCTCGAGGACTCCGGCACGACTGGAGAGCGCAATTTGAATGCGGCATGGGCGGCCCATCCGGACACCCTGCAGGCTCACGAGCCGCGTGGCCGTGCCGGCTGGCACGGCGTTGTGCTGGAATAGATAGGCGCCCAGCGGTCCGCTTGCGCTGCCGGTGCCGGGATCCTCCGGAATGCCGAGGCTGGGAGCGAACATGCGACTGTACACCGTGGCGCCATCACTGGCCGTCTCGGGCGAGAACAAGAAAACCGGGTGCTCTTCGAGGTGCACCGCGCGGAGTAACGCACCCAGCTTCGCACGATCGAGAACCGCCGCATCGACCGCCGCGCGTGACTTTAGCGCAACGTACACAAACGGGAGGCCAGAGGAAGCGATCTCCACTGGCAAATCCCTCCCGGAAAGGTCGCCGGGCTGAAGGCCGAGTGCGGCGGCGATTGCACCGGCGTCGGCGATAACAGGGCCCGAGGCGGGGAGGGGTTGCGTCATCCAGGCATAGCACAGCGCGCTCGGACCCCACTCGAGCCCCACGGTGATTGGTCCGATATTCAGGTCCAGCACGGCTTTATCGGTCCCAGCGCGCAGCCGTCCTGCTCCCGCGAGCGCAAAGGTCGTTCCGATCGTCGGGCTCCCAGCCATCGGGAGCTCCTGGGAGGGTGTGAAAATGCGGACGCGCGCGTCGGTGCCGGGAGCCTCGGGAGGCAATACAAACGTGGTTTCGGGGAGACACATTTCATTCGCGATCCGCTGCATCCGCTGTTCGTCAATTCCTGCGGCATCGAGGAACACGGCTAACTGGTTGCCCGTGAATGGTTGATTCGTAAAAACATCGAGATGGACGTACTGAAGAACAGGCATTGGCTGCCACACTCCTTTATCTGAGAGAATTGTTCTCAACTTTCGCGCAAGGCGATGATCGGGTCCACTTTCATCGCGCGCCGACCGCCTCAGGCAGAACCGCGAGTTGATTACCGCCGAACGGTGTCGAACTGCAAATATCGACTATTTGAAATGCGTACTTCATAAGATCAACCTCCGCGTGTCGCCTCAAGCCTTGACGACGAGGTCGATCTCAACGCAGGCTCCTAGCGGCAGCGCGGCCACCGCGATCACCGTACGGGCGGGAAAGGGTTGACTGAAATGCTTGGCGTAAATGCCATTCAACGCCACGTAATCACTCATGCTGGTGAGATACACACCGGCGCGCACAACGTGATCGAAACTCTTTCCGGCCGCCTTGAGAACCGCCGAGAGGTTCTGGAAGACGCGCTCCGTCTCGGCCGCAATGCCCCCATCGACTACCTTGCCGGTGGCCGGGTTTTGGCCGACCTGACCGCTGAAATAGATGAAACCACCGACTTCGATCGCCTGGGAAAACGGGCCGACCGGCGGCGCGAGTTCGGGCGAGGTAATTGCGGTCTTGCTCATGGCAGACTCCTTTGGATACTGGGTTGGATGGTCAGGATGGTGGAGCCCGAGGTTGCGCGCGCTTCCAAGGCCTTGTGGGCGTCGGCGGCATCCTTGAGCGCAAAGCGCTGATTGACGTTAATGCGCACCTTTCCCGAAGCCACCACATTGAACAACTCGCTAGCGGAAGCTTCAAGCTCTTCTCGCCGCGCGATGTAGTGGAAGAGCAAAGGCCGTGTCAGAAAGAGCGAACCCTTCTGCGACAGTAGGACGGGTGCAATAGGGTCGATTGGACCGGAAGCTTGTCCGAACGTCACCATCAATCCGCGTGGTCGTAGACAATCGAGCGAGCGTAAGAAGGTATCCTTGCCGACGGAATCGAAGACCACCGGCAGTTTCTCGCCGCCGGAGATCCGGGAAACTTCTGCCACGAAATCCTGTTTGGAATAGAGGATGGTGTGTTTGCAGCCGTGGGCGTGAGCCAATTCGGCCTTGGCTTCTGTCGAAACGGTACCAATGACCGTCGCGCCGAGAGCGGCCGCCCACTGACAGAGAATGAGCCCGGTCCCGCCGGCGGCGGCGTGCACGAGGATCAAGTCACCCACCTTGACCGGATAAACCTGCCGGATCAGCACCTGAGCAGTCATACCCTGGAGCATCATCGCGGCTGCTTGATCGAAGGAGATCGCATCCGGCAAGCGCACCAGTCGATCGGCTTCGATGAGCCGCACCTCGGAATAGCCACCGGCGGGACCGGCATAGGCCACCCGATCGCCGACTTTCACACCACGCACATCCTGCCCGATCGCCTCGACAGTCCCGGCACCTTCGAGACCCGGAATAAAGGGAAGCGGCTGCGAGTAATATCCCGTGCGGTGATAAATATCGATGTAGTTGAGGCCCGCCGCCGCCTGTCGCAGGCGCACCTGACCCGACCCGGGCTCACCGACCTCGATCGGTGTCCAGTTCAGAACCTCGGGACCGCCGGTCTGCCGAATTTGAATCGCATGAGGCAGCAGGGTTTCCTAAACTTCCTGCTCTTTGTAGCGGAGAACCGACAATTCCACAAGTTCATTATTCTCACAATGATATTGCTGTTTCCGCACGATTCTGCTGTTCGTTGGGATGAGGTTTTAGGAGTACTTTACATCAGATCGATGGCCGCGGCGTGTGCGGCGTTTTTCCCTTGCTCGGTTGTTAGATTCGCACCCAACTGACCGACCCATGGCTGGCCGCCGAGTTTGGCAATGTGACCAGCCAAGAAAATCAAATTGCCGCTGCGTAGGAACGGTACAAAAGCTGCTACGGCG
>DATLVI010000017.1 GCA_035577545.1 Verrucomicrobiia bacterium | reverse complement strand
CAAATCACTGGTCGTGTGCACATGCGTCGCCATCAGCGGTTTGGGTTACGTCTGGCAGAAGAACGCGATCTATCGCCTGGGCGATGAGATCAAGAAACGGGAGACGGCTCTCTCCTCGGCGCATAAACGCAATCTGATGTTAGCTGCGCAAATGGCGCATTTGGAGTCACCTGCGCAACTGGAAGCGGAGTGCCAGCAGTATAACTTGAGCCTTGTCGCACCCAAGGAGAGCCAGGTTGTGCGGCTGTATGAACCGGGGCAGGAGTGGGACATGCAAATGGCGAACGCGCCGTTACCGGCCCAACTCCAACCGCAAGTGCGCGGCTCACAACCGAAGACTTTGGCGAAGCGATGATCCTGGCGCCACAAAAAGGCAGGGCGTTGATCGTGATCGGCGCATTGGCGTCGGTGTTCATGGCGCTTGGTTTCCGACTTTTTGATTTGCACGTCCTGCAGCACAAGGAGCTCAGTGCTCTGGCCCAGGCTAACCGCGAGCAGGTTGTCCATCAGCAAGGTCGCCGTGGTGCGATCCTGGATGCGAACGGCAATCTGCTCGCCAATAGTTTGTCCGTACGCATCGTCACCGCAGATGCGACGATCACCGCGCCCCAAGCCGCCGCGATTGCGGAAAAGCTGGCGCCGTTGCTCAAGACGGACGTTGAATCGCTGTCCCAAAAACTCAGCAGCCCAACGCATTATGTTCGCCTGAACCCGCGCGCGAAGCTCGACGAGGACACCGTCCAGAAGATTCGCGCCATGAAGTTGAAGGGCATTTTCTTCGAGGACCAGTTTGTCCGCTCATATCCCAACGGCCCGCTGGCCAGTCACGTCATCGGTTTTGTCAACTCCGAGCACAAGGGGGTCCAGGGCATCGAAGCGTCCATGGATGATTACCTGGAAGGTCAGGCGGGCTATGAAGTCATCGAGCGCGACCGCAAGGGGCATGAGATTCGTGCGCTGCGCAACGAGCAACTCGGGCCGCGCGACGGTTTCAATGTGGTGTTGACAGTTGACCAGGTAATTCAACATGTGGCGGAGCAGGAACTCGAGAAAGCGATGGTCGAGTTCAAGCCGCAGGCAGGCGTGATCATTGTTTCGCGTCCCAAGACCGGCGAGATCCTCGCGATGAGTTCACGGCCGACGTTCGACCCCACCGAGATGGATGGCGCGTCGGCTGACGCCCGCCGCAATCGCTGCATTAGCGATGTGGCCGAGCCGGGCTCGACGTTCAAGATCGTCGTCTGCTCCGGGGCGCTCAACGAAGGTGTTGTCAGCCTCAACGATCAGTTTGACTGCGAGAACGGCGCGTTCATGTATGCCGGCCGCATCTTGCATGATGCGCATCCCTATGGAGTCCTGAATGTGGAGGAGATCCTCTTTCATTCCAGCAATATTGGTGCGGCGAAGGTCGGACTGCGGATGGGGCCGGCGCGGCTCGCCGACTATATCCATCGGTATGGGTTCGGCCACAAGACGGACATCGCGCTGCCCGGCGAAGTGTCCGGTATCGCGCATCCGTTGGCCCGTTGGAACAGCCTATCAATCACCCGCATTCCCATGGGGCATGAGATCGCCGTCACGCCCCTGCAGATGTTGATGGCGATGAACACCATCGCCAACGGCGGTATGCGAATGAAGCCGATGATCGTCAAGAGTGTTGTGGACCAGGATGGCACCCCGGTCCTGCAGTACGAACCCCAACAAGTGGGCCAGATCATCGCGCCGCGCACATGCATGTTGATGACGACGGCGTTGCGCAAGGTGGTGGGACCCGACGGTACGGCCCCCAAAGCGGGTGTGCCGGGCTTTGATATCGCCGGCAAGACGGGCACGGCCCAAAAGGTCGAGAATGGCCAGTATGTTCGCAAGTACTACTCGTCATTTATTGGCTATTTCCCGGCGTCGGACCCGCAAATTTCAATTTTGGTGTCCCTGGATGATCCATCCGGCGGTGCCTTCTATGGCGGCTCGGTCGCTGGACCCGTATTCCGGGAAGTAGCGGAGAAAGTTGCCGAGTATTTGGGGATCGAACCACAAACGCCGCAAGCCCCCTTAGCGGAGGTTGCCAAACTATCATGAACCTCGCTGAGGTCGTCAAAACTGTGAAGCCGCTGGCTGTCGATGGAACCCTGGACCGGGAGATCACCGGTATTACCTGCGACTCCCGCCGGGTCATGCCGGGCAATTTGTTTGTGGCGGTTCGCGGCGAACGGACAGATGGACATAGATTTTTGGACGCCGCAATTGATCGTGGCGCGTCGGCCGTAGTCTTGGAGAATGACGCCAGTTTCCGTCGGCGGGTTACGCGTATCAAGGTCAGTGATGCGCGCCGTTCGATGGCACAGGCTTCGGCGCAGTTTTACAACCATCCATCGCAGAGCCTGAAGGTGGTCGGAATCACGGGCACCAATGGCAAAACCACGACGGCGTTCATGGTGCGCGCGATTATGGAAGCGGCCGGCCTTTCCTGCGGACTGCTGGGCACGGTGCAGTACCAGATCGGCCAGCGGGTGATACCCGCGTCGCGCACGACTCCGGAATCGGTTGAGATCCAGGAAATGATGAGCCAGATGCTGCGCGCGGGCTGCGGCGGCGTTTCCATGGAGGTCAGTTCGCATGCGCTCGATCAATCGCGCGTGTCGGAGGTGGATTTCGACGTGGCCGTGTTCACGAATCTTTCGCAGGACCACCTCGATTACCACGGCACCATGGAGAAGTATTTTGAGTCGAAAGTTAAGCTGTTCAGCGCGTTGGGCACTGTCCGAAAGGCGGGCCGCGCGGTTGTGAATGCGGATAACGCATACGGTCGTGAATTGATCAAGCGCTTGGGTGGGGACCACGCCGTAGTCAGCTACGGCGTTTCAAGCGCGGCAGTCGTTCGCGCCGAGGACGTGCGCGTGTCGGCGGAGGGAAGCTACTTCGTCATCCACACGCCCCAAGGCAGTATCCCGATGTCACTTCCGCTGATTGGGCGCTACAACGTGTCCAACGCGCTGGCGGCCATCAGTGCGGGCCTCGCGCTCGATATCGACCTTGAAACGATCGAGCCCGCGCTGGCGAGGTTTCGACCAGTGCCGGGGCGGGTCGAGAGGATAAAGACGAAGGACGGATCTGCGGTCTTTGTCGACTACGCCCACACGGCCGACGCGTTGCGCAATGTGCTCGTTACGTTGAGTGAGCTGACACGGGGACGGTTGATCGTGGTGTTCGGCTGTGGTGGCGACCGGGACAAGGGCAAGCGCAAGCCGATGGGGCAAGCCGCCGCTGAACTGGCGGACTTCTCGATCCTTACGAGTGACAACCCGCGTACGGAAGATCCCCGTGAGATTTTGGGGCAAATCGAAGAGGGATTCTGGGCCAGCACGGTGCGTCGTTACCAGGTCATCGAAGACCGCCGCGAGGCCATTGAGCGCGCCCTCGATATAGCACGGCCCGGTGACACGGTGCTCATCGCAGGCAAGGGCCACGAGGCTTACCAAGAATTTGCGGACACGGTCGTGCCGTTCAACGACCGTCTGGTCGTGGAAGAATACTCCAACCTAAGTGAAACACGGTGGAAGCCTTGCGTTTAGAACAGGTGGCAGAACTTTGTGAGGCGCGGCTGATTCGCGGCGACCCCGACCGGGTCATCGAGAAGATCAGTATCGACTCGCGCGCGTTGGGCCGGGGCGACTGCTTCGTCGCGCTGCGCGGCCCGCATTTTGACGGACATGAATTTATCCCGGACGTGGCCCGATTGGGGGCATCAGCGGCGGTAGTCTCGAATCCTACCCGTGCAATGAACTCGCCTAGTGCCTTGTCGCTTCTCCAAGTGCAAGACACCCTCACCGCATTGCACAAACTCGCAACGAACTACCGCCGACTGATGCCTCCAACGACCCGCCTTGTCGCCGTGACGGGCTCAAGCGGGAAAACGACCACCAAAGAACTTATCGCCTCGGTGCTCGGCGAGCGGTTCAATGTAGTGGAATCGTCCGGAAATAACAACAACCACATTGGTGTGCCGCTCAACCTCTTACGACTTGATCCCGCCCACGACTTCGGGGTGTTCGAACTCGGCACCAATCATCCGGGCGAAATCGCCGTCCTGACGGGGATGGTGCAGCCCGATATCGGCGTGATCACCAACATCGGGCTCGGACATGTCGAGTTTTTCGGGGACGAATCCGGAGTCGCGAAAGAGAAGGGCTCGTTGCTTGAAGTGTTGCCGCGCAATGGCGACGGTCTCGCGGTGCTGAACGCCGACGACAAGTGGTGCGCGGAGCTTCGGACCCGCACGAATGCGACGGTAGTGACTGTTGGGATCAATAATTTTGCGGACATTCGCGCCAGTGAAATCAAAATCAATGGCGACGTAAAATTCCGCCTGAACATTGCGAAGAAACGCGAAGACGTGATCGTGCGGCTCAAGACACTGGGGCGCCACCAGATTTACAACGCCCTGCAAGCCGCTGCAGTAGGCTATTTCGCGGGGATGGACCTGGATGAGATTTGCCTGGGCCTGGAGAGCGCGCAGTTTCCGCACATGCGAATGGAGCCGGTGACGATCCGGGGCGTGCGGTTTGTGAATGATTGCTACAACGCGAACGTGGTCTCGATGAAGGCCGCGCTCCAGATGATGAACGAGACGCCGTGCACGGGCCGCAAAGTGGCCGTGCTGGGAGACATGCTGGAACTGGGTGAATGGACGGAACGCGCCCATCGAGACATCGGCACACTGGCCACCAGTTGTGGCCTGTCGTTCCTCGTCACCGTTGGCGAATCCGCCCGGTTGATCGCGCAGGGTGCCGTCAAAGCCGGCATGGAGACGCACCGGGTGTTGCCGCTGGCGACGGCAAAGGAAGCCGGCGAGACATTACGGGAGCTGGCTCACGAAGGTGATTTCGTTTTGATCAAGGGATCCAGACGGTTGCAGTTGGAACGAATGCTGGAGGAATTCAAGTGTGATGTAGCGGCGCCGCTGTGAGGCGCGCGAAGGCGCCGGGGGAACCGGATTAGATGACGCAGCGACACCGCTGCGAGGAAGAGAAGGACCGAGGAGTGGATGTTTTACTATCTGAGCGAGTATACGGATCTGTTTTCGCCGTTGCGCGTGTTTCAATACACGACTTTCCGCGCGGTGTTTGCCGCAATCACGGCACTGTTGATCTGTGTCGTGACGGGGCCGTGGCTCATTCGCCGACTCACCGAGATGAGATTCCAACAGCCCATCCGTGGCGAGGACGATTTGCGAGAACTGGCCCAGGCCCATGGCAAGAAGGCCTGTCCGACGATGGGGGGCATCCTGATCATCTGGGCAGTCGTGGATTCGATTTTGCTTTGGGCGCGCCCGACCAACCAACTCGTCCTGATGTGCCTGGCCACCCTGATCTGGCTTGGCGGCGTGGGCTTTCTCGACGACTGGGCGAAGGTGCAGGCGAAGAAGTCCGCCGGGATGCGCGCAAAAACGAAATTTCTTTTTCAGATCGGGCTCGGACTGTTTGTCGGCACTTTGTTAGTGACCGATCCGCATCTGGGGCCGACGGCCCGGAAACTGGTCCTACCGTTTATGAAAGGGCCACTGATCGCCGACATGGGGTGGTGGACACTCCTCGTCGTCGTGGTGGTGATCGTTGGGGCGTCCAACGCGGTAAACCTGACGGACGGTCTGGACGGTTTGGCCACGGGCTGCACGTTGACCGTGGCGCTGGCCTACGCAGTGATGTGCTTCGTCGCGGGCAACTTCCGGTTTGCCAGCTATTTACAAGTGCCCTTCGTGTTCGGGGCCGGCGAGCTGACCGTGGTGTGTGCGGCGCTGATTGGCGCCAGCCTGGGATTTCTCTGGTTCAATTGCCATCCCGCGCAGGTGTTCATGGGGGACACGGGTTCACTGGCGATTGGCGGTTTGATCGGCGCGATTGCGATCATGATCAAGCAGGAAGTGGTGTTGGTCGTCGTTGGCGGGATCTTCGTGATGGAGGCGGTTTCCGTGATCCTGCAGGTCGCGAGCTTCAAGCTGCGCGGGAAACGGATCTTCGCGATGGCGCCGTTACATCATCATTTCGAACTGCGCGGTTGGTCCGAAACCAAAGTGACCACCCGGTTCTGGGTGTTGTCCGTGATTTTCGCGCTACTGGGATTGGCGACGTTGAAATTAAGGTGATTGGATAATGCACACAATGGAATTGAGGGGCAAGGACGTGCTGGTACTGGGGTTGGGACGGAGCGGGATGGCCGCGGCGTCCTTGCTGCAGCGCGATGGGGCGCGAGTGGTCGTGCGCGATGAAGCAACGGACGACTTGTTGCAGGAGCGCGCGGTGCGACTGCGCCAACTCGGTGTGCGCGTCGAGTTGGGCAACCACTACGATCATTCGGCGCACTTCGATCTCGCCGTACTCAGCCCCGGCATCGCTCCCGAGAGGCCGATTGTGCGCGAGGTGCTTACGCAGAGGACACCGTTGCTCAGTGAACTGGAACTGGCGTATCGCTTCTGCCTCTGCCCGATCGTGGCGATCACGGGCACAAACGGCAAGACGACGACGACGGAATTGATCGCCGCGATGCTCACAGGCTGTGGTAAACGCACGGCGGCGGCGGGGAACATCGGCCACGCGTTTTCAGACGCTGTGGAAGCCAGCGCCGGGTTGGACGCGCTCGTACTCGAGGTCAGTTCGTTCCAATTGGAAAAGATCGAACAGTTCCACGCGAACATCTCCGTGCTGTTGAACATCACGCCGGATCACCTCGACCGCTACGAGTCGATGGACGAATACGCCGCGGCGAAATCGTTTGTTTTCCTGAACCAGCAACCGGAGGACACGGCGGTGATTAGTGCCGAGGCCCTGGAGAAACTGCAGCGGATGGGCCTGTCGATCAAGGCGCGGCCCATTACTTTCAGCGCGTACAACCGGCCGGCTGATGTTTGGCTGGACTGGTTCGACCAGGACACAATCTGGTGCCGCCTGCCCGAGTGCCACGGCATTCTCTTGAAGATGAGTGAGACGAACCTGCGCGGGGTGCACAACGCGGAGAACGTGCTCGCCACCCTGGCGACCGGGCTGGCCATGGGGCTGTCAGTGTCGCGGATGCGCGAAGCGATTTGCGGTTACTGCCCGCAGCCGCACCGCTGTGAGCTTGTAGCGGAAATTGATGGGGTAACTTACATCAACGATTCGAAGGCGACCAACGTCGACGCTGTCGAGAAGGCGCTGCGATCCCTGCCGGGGCGCTCGGTGCTGATCGCCGGCGGGCGTGATAAGGGCCTGGATTTTACGTCCTTACGCGGAGTGATTGCCGAAAAGGTGAAACTGGCCGTGTTGATCGGCGAGGCGCAGAACAAGATGTGGCGCGCCTGGTCCCGGGCGGTACCGTGCGTGCGGGCGTTCTCCATGGAAGAGGCCGTGCGCGTCGCCGCCAGTCACGCCGGCCGCAAGGACACGGTGTTGTTGTCGCCCGCGTGCGCCAGTTTTGACATGTTCGAAAATTATGAGCATCGCGGGGACGAATTTAAACGGCACGTTTTCAATTTATAGCGAAGGAGCGAAACAGGGTTTGCCCAACAGCAAGCTGACAACCAACACAACGTAACGAAAGGAACCAATGAAAGTATCGAAAGTTGTACTCATCGTAGTGGCGCTGCACGTCCTCGTGATCGGCGGTATCGTCGTCTTTGAGGGATGCTCGCGATCCAAGACCAGCACGACAGACATGGCGGCCAACGAACCGTCAGACAGCATGATGCCCGGCTCCACCAACAGCCAAATGGCGTCGATCCCGAACCCAACCGGTCCAGGCGCGGCGAACTCACTGGCCCCGAACTCGGTGCCGGGAAATGAAACGGTGGCTCCGAGCACACCCGTTGCCCCGCCCACAGCGGCAGCGGAGGCGCGCACGTACACCGTCAAGAAGGGTGACTCGCTCTGGAAAATCTCGAAGCTGGAAGGCATCAGCGTCGGCGAACTCTCCCGCGCGAACAGCCTGACGAAAACGAGCACATTGAAAGTCGGCCAGAAGCTGACGGTTCCGGCAGCAGCGAAAACCGAAAAAGCAAATGTCGCGACCGCTTCGGTGGTTCCGACTCCGGCCGATGCGACCACGCCGTCGTCCACCATGTCAACTGCCGCCGTCACGACGGATGCGGGTGGCGCGAGTTACACGGTCAAATCCGGTGACTCACTGTGGAAGATTGCGCGGCAGCAGAGCGTCAGCGTGGCGTCCATCAAGCAGGCCAACAACCTGAGCGGTGATTCGCTCAAGGTCGGGCAGAAACTCCACATCCCGACGGCAACCGCCAGGGCGACGACGGACTCGGCAGCCAACACCGTCAGTGCGGGCGTTGCGCCCACGTCGTCACCGGCATGGCAGTCCCCGGGCACCTACCAGGAGAATGGCCAAACGATCCATATCGTGGACTTCAACGAGTCGCCGGCGACCATTGCCAAGAAGTATGGGATCAAGACCGATGATCTCCTCAAGGCGAATAACATCAGTGACGCGAAGAAGGTCCAGTATGGCCAGAGGCTGGTGATCCCACAGCAACAGCCAGCCACGACGGCTTCGGCGTCCAGCCCGGTCGCAAACACGACAACCACCCCGGCGGCTGCTCCGGCAACGACCGCCTCCGCGGCACCGGTTGTGTCAGCTTCGCACGCGGCGGTTCAATAACCACAAACGTTCTTTCGGAAAACGGGGAGCGACGGAAGGCCGTGAATAAAGCTGCTATCACGCTATTGGTGATCATGCTGATGCTGTTAACGATCGGCGTGGTCATGCTGTTTAGCACGAGCGCGCTCTATGCCAAGGACCGCTACGGCGATCAGCACTACCTCCTGAAGCGGCAACTGGCGTGGATGCTCGTCGGCGCTGTGGGGTGCGTGACGGCGGCCGGCGTTCCGTACCCAAAACTGCGCGGCGTGTGCACCGGTGTGCTTATCGTGTCCGCGGTCATGCTGGCGTTGGTCCTTATCCCACACATTGGGATGAAGGTCGGCGGCGCGCGGCGCTGGCTTGGTTTCGGCCCGATGAGGTTTCAACCATCGGAGCTTGGCAAGCTGGCGCTGATTGTCTGGCTGGCCCACTGGCTGGCGAAGGAGAAGCGGCGGCTCGACAAATTTGGACGCGGCTTTGCGGTGCCAATGGGCGTAGTGGGGTGCGTGTTAGTGCTCGTGCTCGCGGAGCCGGACTTCGGTTCGACAGCGCTGCTGGCTTCGGTCAGCTTCGCGCTGATGTTCATCGCGGGCGTCCGCCTGCGGTTCCTCGTGCCGACAATTTTCACGGGCGCCGGCGGATTTGTGGCACTGATGATCCACAACCCCGAGCGTTCGCGGCGACTGATGGCGTTCCTCGATCTGGAAAAATACAAACAGGGCGCGGGGTACCAGGTGTGGCAGGCGATCCTGGCGTTCGGCTCGGGTGGATTCAACGGGCTGGGGTTGGGCAACAGCCGCCAGAAGATGTTCTACCTGCCCGAGGCGCATACGGATTTTATTTTCCCCATCGTTGGTGAGGAATTGGGGCTGGTTGGGACCATCGGGATCCTGCTTGCCTTCGCACTTTTGGTTGCCTGTGCTGTAATCATTGCACTGCGCGCGTCCGATCTCTTTGGCCAATACCTCGGCATGGGCATCGCGCTGCTGATCGCGATGCAGGCGCTGATCAATGTCGGCGTTGTGACAGCGTGGTTGCCGACGAAAGGGTTGCCGCTGCCCTTCATCAGTTTTGGCGGATCGAATTTGGTGCTGAACATGGTCGCGGTGGGTTTATTGCTCAACATTTTCCGGCACTGCACGATCGAGACGGAGAGTGAGGACCAGGAATTCTTTGCGCGACGTTCCGCAGTGTCGTAGCGGCGTATCAAAATAAGAGAGGGCCCATGAATGAAAGTCATGATCGCATGTGGTGGGACGGGGGGACATCTGTTTCCAGGGTTGGCGGTCGCGGAAGTTTTACGGGTGCGCCGGCACCAAGTGCGGTTGTTCGTCTCCGAAAAGGCAGTCGATCAGACCGCATTGGTAGCATTGACCGACTCCTCCGACCCTTCGACGCGCATCGCGGTGGAAGTGGTTCCGGCCGTGGGCTACGAGGGGCCACGCCGGTTGATGCGATTTTGCGTCCGTTTGGCGAAAGCGACGCGCGGATGCGCCGCGGTCTGCGATAAATTTGGGCCCGACGTCGTGCTGGGGATGGGAGGATTTACGTCCGCGCCGGCGATGTTGGGGGCCCGGTGGTTTGGCAAGCGGGGGACGGCGACATTGATCCATGAATCGAACGCTGTGCCGGGGAAGGCAAACCGCTGGACCGGCCAGTTCGTGGATCACGTCGCTGTGGGACTGGCCGATTGCGCGCGTTTTTTCGGGCGCCGGCCCGTAACAGTGACGGGCACGCCGATTCGCGCCGCGCTGCGCGGCGGCAAGGTGGCCAATGCGCGCGCGCGACTCGGGTTGGAGGCGAATCGGCTGACCGTGTTGGTCGCGGGCGGCAGCCAGGGAGCCCATGCGGTCAACGAGGCCATGGCCTGCGCGTTGCCATGGCTGGACGGCAGAACAGAGCGTGTGCAATTCATGCATTTGACGGGCGCGCACGACGAACAATTCGTCCGCGAGTCGTATGAGAAGAATGGGTTTACAGGAAAGGTGATGAGTTTCTGCAACCAGATGGAATTGGCGTATAGCGCGGCAGACGTGGTGGTGGCGCGCTCCGGCGCCTCGACGCTTACCGAGATCGCGGCCTTCGGGCTGCCGGCCATACTGATTCCGTATCCCCAGGCTGCGGGCAATCACCAGTGGCACAACGCGCGCGTCTTCGAGCGCGCGGGTGCGGCGCGGCTCCTCGATCAATCGCAATTCAGCAGCCTGCATGCGGAACGCGGGGAGCGATTGGCCCATGTCATCACCGAATTGCTCGACGATGATGACGAACGCGCGCGCATGGCTCGGGCCGCGCGTTTACTGGCCGTCGAGGATGCGGCGGAGCGTCTGGCCGAACTCTTGGAGCAATATGGCCAATAGGCAACAACTGATTGATTTTCTCGGCAGCCAACCTCGGCGAGTGCACTTTGTTGGGATTGGCGGCTGTGGGATGAGCGGCCTGGCGCGGTTGCTGTTGCAGCAGGGGCACCTCGTCAGCGGTTCCGACTTGTCCCCGAATGGGGGCACGAAGGACCTGCAGAAACTCGGCGCAAAGATTCACTGTGGCCACGCGGCGAAGAACGTCGGCGAGGACACGGAACTCGTCGTGTATACGTCAGCGGTCAACGGCGAGAATGTTGAACTCCAGGCTGCGGATCAGCGAAAGATTCCGCGGGTACGGCGTGGCCTGCTGCTCAGCGCGTTGATGAACCACAGCAACAACATCGCAGTCGCGGGGACGCACGGCAAGACGACGACGACCGCGATGATCGCGTACGTGCTTACGCGCAGCGACAGTGCCCCGAGCTATTGTGTCGGCGCGCACATTCCCGTGCTTGGCACGAACGCGCAGATCGGCGGCGGCAAATACTTCGTGGGCGAAGCCTGCGAGAGCGATGGGACGCTGATTGGTTTCAGCCCGGAGTATGCCGTGTGCCTGAACATTGAGCCCGAACATCTGGATCATTACGGCTCGATGGACAAACTGCGTGAAACATTCGACTCCTTCTTCTCCAGCACGCTGAAAACGGTGTTCTTCTGCGCCGACTGTCAGAATTGCCTGCAACACGCAGCAAAGTGCCGGACGGCCATCACGTTTGGCCTTTCCGCAAACGCTGATTACCGGGCCCTCGACATCGAGAACACGGAGCACGGCTCACGATTCACTGTTGCCTGTCGCGACCAGCAGATCGGCGTGGTCGAGTTGGTGATTCCCGGCAAACAAAACGTCACCAATGCGCTGGCGGCGATCGCCGTGGCCGACGAGTTGGGTGTTCCCTTTGAGAAGATTGCGGACGCCCTGAGACAGTTTACGGGGGCGAAGCGGCGGTTTGACCGGAAGTACGAAGCGGGCGGTATCCTTGTCGTGGATGACTACGCGCACCACCCGACGGAGATCCGCGCGACGATCGCGGCCGCGCGGACGTTGCTGGGGAAGAAAGACGCGGCGGGCTATCGCCGTTTGCTCGTGGCCTTCCAGCCGCATCGGTATACGCGCACACAGGCCCTGCGCGACGAGTTTGCGACGGCTTTCGTGGGCGCCGACAAGTTGTTCCTGACGGAAATCTACACGGCTGGCGAGAAGCCCATCGAGGGGATTACCGGCCAGATGCTCTCTGACGCGGTAACGGAAGCGGGCCCGGCGGCCACCGTCTTTGAACCGGATATGGAGATGTTGGTGGTGCGTCTCTTCTCGGAAGCGAAACCGGGGGACATCATTGTGACCATGGGAGCGGGGGATATCTACAAGGTGGCCGAAACGTTGGCGCGAAAACTCCGCACGCGCGGGCCGAACGTCCTCAACCCGGAGAAACAGGCCATGGAGATGCAGACGGACCTAAAGGTCTTGTTGTCGGAGAAGGCAAAGGTTCGACGGGACGAACCGATGGCGCGACACACGTCGATGCGCGTCGGCGGCCCGGCTGAATTTTGGATCGAGCCGGCCAGCGAACGGGACCTGGCGCGGCTGCTTCATTATTGCCATGTCCGTGAGATACCGGTGACCGTCATTGGCCGTGGCACGAACCTGCTCGTGCTCGACGGCGGCATTCGGGGGGTTGTGATCAGCCTGAATAACGAGGAGTTCTCAAAGGTCGAAGTGGACGGCGAGCGGATTCTCGCCCGCGCCGGCGCGCGCCTGAAAACCATTGTTACCCTGGCCGCAAAACACAGTCTGGGCGGACTCGAATTTATGGAAGGTATCCCGGGTTCGCTCGGCGGCGCGCTGCGCATGAACGCAGGCGCCATGGGCCGGCAGACGTTTGAAGTCGTCGATTGGGTCCGCTACATCGGTTATTCCGGCGACATTTACGATACGGAGGCGAAGCATCTTCCCGTCGCGTACCGAAGCTGCCCGGTGTTCCACAACCACATCGCCCTGTCGGCGATTCTGCATGGGACGAAAACCGACAAGAAGACAATCGATGGGCGGCTGCGCGCGTTCGCCGAGAAGCGATGGTCGTCGCAACCCGCCAAACCGAGTGCCGGTTGCATTTTCAAGAACCCGGCTGCGATTCCGGCGGGCAAGCTGATTGAGGAATTGGGATTGAAGGGGATGTCCGTGGGCGGCGCGCGGGTTTCGGAGCGGCACGGTAATTTCATCGTGAACGAGGGCAAGGCGACCGCCGGTGACGTGCTGCAATTGATCGCCGCGATCCGGGATCGGGCGCGCCAGGAGCGGGGCATCGATCTCGAACCTGAAGTGATGATCCTTGGGTCGGAGAAACACTAGACAATTATGAAGCAATTGAAGATTGCCGTGCTAATGGGTGGGCCTTCGGCCGAGCGCGAAGTGTCATTGAAGTCGGGGACAGCGGTGGCGAGCGCGCTGACCGGTACAGGCGCCAAGGTTGTCCCGATTGATATTCCGGAAACGAAGTTCACGATCCCGTCGGACGTGGACGTGGTCTTCGTCGCGTTGCACGGGACGTTCGGCGAGGATGGCACTCTCCAACAAATTCTTGAAGACACCGGCATCGCCTACACCGGCTCGGGCCCCGAGGCGAGCGCGCGCGCGTTCGACAAGATTGCGGCGAAAGCGGAGTTCCGTACCGCGGGCGTCCCGACGCCGAAATACGAGGTTTTCGATCGCGCTCATCCGGACTGGCGCCGTCTGGCACTACTCGGATTCCCGTTGGTTGTGAAACCGTCGCGACAGGGATCCAGTGTCGGGATCAGCATCGTCCATGAAGAAGCGCGCCTCGAAGAGGCGTGCCGGACCGCCTGGCGGTATGACGATCGCCTGCTGGTCGAGCAATTTATTGCGGGGCGCGAATTGACAGTGGGAATTTTTGACGGTCACGCCTTGCCGGTGATTGAGATCCGCCCGAAGCACGATTTCTTCACGTACGAGGCGAAATACACCAAGGGACAGACGGACTATCTGGTGCCGGCACCGCTGGAAAAAAGCGTCGAAGCCCGGGCGAAGGCATTGGCATTGCGGGCACACGATTGCCTGGGCTGCCGCGACCTTTCGCGCGTGGATTTTATCCTGGCGGAAAATGGAGAACTCCTTGTGCTGGAAGTGAACACGATTCCGGGGTTCACCGAGACGAGCCTCGTGCCGCAGGCTGCGCGGGCGTCAGGAATGGGATTTCCAAATTTATGCGCGCGCCTCGTGGACATGGCGTTGGCGCGTCGCAAGTCGGACGCCGAAGTCGACGCGGACGAGAAGGAGACGATCGCGGTCTCATGATGAAGCTGGGCAATCGTAGGAAGAAACGGCCGGAGTATTTGCTGGATGTGAAAGTGCAAACGCGCGGACGCGCGTTGGCGCGGTTGCGGGTGACCGTGACCATCCTTGTCGTTGTCGGCGTGTTGGCCCTGACCGGATACGGGAGCTACCGTCTGGTGAAAGCCACCACGGATCGCCTTGTGTACAACAATCCGCGGTTTGCGATCCACCAAATCGTGGTGGATGACGACGGCGTATTGACGCCCGAGCGCGTGGTGCAGTTTGCCGGGGTGGCCGTTGGGCAAAATCTTTTGTCAGTCGACCTCGATCAAGTACGGAAGAACCTGGAGATGTTGCCGCTGGTGCGCGGCGTGGAAGTGCGGCGCATGTTGCCGGATCGGTTGTTCATTCGCGTGGAGGAGCGCACTGCCGTGGCGCGGCTGCGCGCGCCGACGCGGGACCTGGGAGACGCGACATTTTATATCGACCGCTCCGGTTTTGTGATGAAGCCCGTCGCGTTGGCCGATGGCACAGTGGTACAGCCGCAAATCCCGCGCCCGGTGCCAATCCTGACGGGGGTGTCACTTGCCGATGTGCGTCTTGGCAGGCAGGTGGAGTCGGAACAGATTTACCGGGCCCTGGAGTTGTTGGACAAGCTCGACCAGGCGGTCGCAGGGTCGTTGCTGGAGGTCGAGCAGATCGATTTGTCGAAGCCGCGTCAATTGGTGATGACGACGCGGCAGCATACGACCGTAAAATTGGATGTGGAAGAATTTCCGCAACAGTTGCGGCGGTTGGGAGTGATTTTGCGGTGGGCGCAGCAACGGCAAAAATCCGTGCAAATGGTGGACCTGACGGTCAACCGTGGTGTGCCGGTGACGTTCGTGAATTAGAAAGGTTTGGCTGAAACATGTTACCGAAGGAAAAAATCATCGTGGGGCTGGAGGTGGGCACTTCCAAGGTCTGCGCCGTGGTCGGCGAGGTGCTCGATGATGGCAACATCATGGTGGTCGGTGTCGGCCAGACAAACTCCGAAGGCGTCCGCAAGGGCGAGATCGTCAATATCGAGGCGACGGTCGAGTGTATTCACGCCGCCGTGGCGGATGCCGAGGAGAGCGCGGGTGTCGAGATCCACAACGTGTATGCCAGCGTCAGCGGCGGCCACATTCGCAGCTTCAACAACCGCGGAACGGTGGCGGTGACCAATGACGAGCGCGAGATTTCAGAGGAGGAAGTCCGCAACGTCCTGCTCAACGCGAAAGCCGTGAACATCCCGATGGACCACGTGGTCATTCACGCGATTCGCCAGCATTTTTTCGTCGATGGGCACGACGGCATCCAGAATCCCGTCGGCATGATTGGCGCAAAACTCGAAGCCGACGTGCATGTGATCTACGGCGTCCGCACGCGGTTGCAGAACACAATCAAATGCATCAAACACGTTCCGCTCGATGTGGCGAACATAGCGGTCAGCGGTTTCGCCTCGGCACTGGCCGTGCTCACGTCGGAGCATCAACACCTCGGCGCGGTGGTCATCGACATGGGCGGGGGCACGACCGATTACATCGTTTACAGCGAAGGCACGATCCAGCATAGCGGGGTGCTGGCGGTCGGCGGCGACCACATCACCAACGATGTGGCCATCGGGCTGCGCATCCCGATGAACCGAGCCGAGACGCTGAAAATCGAGCACGGGTCGGTAGCAGTTCCTACGGACGACGCGACACTCACGCTCAAACGCGAAGTTGGGCTTCCGGACCGGCAGGTTTCGAAGCAGCAGCTCTGCCGCATTATGAATTTACGTGTCGAAGAGACGCTGACGTTGGTGAAGAAAGAACTCGAGAAGCAGAAGTTGCTCGATTACCTCGGCGCGGGAGTATTTATTACGGGCGGCTGCGCTCGGTTGCCGGGCCTGGAGCCGCTGGCTGCGGAGATATTCGGGCTGCCCGTGCACATCGGCCACAGCCTGACGGTTGGTGGCCCGACGTCGGCGATTGAAAGTCCTGAGTACTCGACGGCCATTGGTCTCGTGCGCTACGCGCTTGGCTCACAGCGCGACCAGCACCAGGCGCCGTCGCCGTTGCGCAAGATTGGCCAGTCGTTCCAACACCTGATCCAGAAGGCGCGCGCGTTCATGTAAACCGGAGCGTTGACATGGCAACCCGACGCAAACCAATTTCGACTTCATCCACGCCGCCTGCGGCACAACCGGAAACCACGGAGAACATGGAAAAGAGACCAGCGCCACTGCACAAGACTCGACTGAAAATCCTCGGAGTAGGTGGCGCTGGCGGCCACGCCGTCAGCCAAATCGCCGATAGCCGGACCCAGGGCAACCACACGCTGGAAGGCGTCGATCTGATTGCGATCAACACCGACCTGCAGGCGCTCGGCGAAATCAATGGCGCGGAGAAGATGCATATCGGCGCCGCGGTGACGCACGGACTGGGCGCCGGCGGGGAACCCGAACTCGGCATTCGCGCCGCTCAAAACGATGCCGAGAAGATTGAGGCACTGGTGCAGGGCGCGGATGTGGTCTTCCTGATAGCCGGCCTGGGCGGCGGCACCGGTACGGGCGCAAGCCCGACGATTGCGCGGGCCGCGAAGGAACAGGGCGCGCTGGTGCTGGCATTTGTGGCGCTGCCGTTTTCCTTCGAGGGCGATCGCCGCAAACAACAGGCGCTATCCGGTCTGGAGCAGCTCAAGGCGCAAGCGGACGCCGTTATCTGTATTCCGAACGACAAAATCTTTCGGATCGCCGGCGCGGACGCGAGCGTGGTGGAGGCCTTCAAACGAGCCGATGAGAATTTCATCCTGGGTGTCCAGGCCGTGTGGCAGTTGCTGTCGCGCAAGGGCCTGATCAATCTCGATTTTGCTGATTTGCGCACGACCATTGGCTCGAAGCATTGCGACGGCCTGTTCAGCTACGGACAGGGCGAAGGCGCAAACCGGGCGCGCGAGGCGGTCAAGGCGTTGCTGGAGAATCCGCTGCTGGACGGCGGCGATGTTCTCGCGAAAGCCGAAGGTGTACTCGTGAGCATCCTCGGCGGGCCCGATTTGACGCTCGCCGACGTGCAGAAGACGGTCGAGCCGATTTCGCGGCTGGCGAACCGCGCCCACGTCATCATGGGCGCAGCCATCGACGAGGCATACCGCGGAAAACTGGCGGTGACGGTGATCGCGGCGGCAAACATCCTGCCGCGCCGTGTGGTTGCCCAGCCGGTGTCCACGAAGCCGATGACATTCCCACGACCTGGCGATGCGACGCTGTCGCGCGACTTGCGAGCGGTGCCGCCGACCATCCCACCAACTTCCCCGTCGCACCAACCGGTTGAGGAAGCCTCCAAGCCTGAGCCTGTTGCCGCGCAGAAGTCGTCGGTCAAGCCGAAGCAGGAAACCTTGCCTCTCGAAGGCGTGAGCCGGGGCCGATTCGACAAGAGCGAGCCGACGCTGTACAACGGCGAAGATCTCGATGTGCCGACGTTCATACGGCGGGGCGTCAGCATTAAACGATGAACAAACTTTGACGCGCTGTCTTCAGGTACTGGGATTTATTTCGTCTCCGCTTCTGTTGGCGGCAGCGGAAGCGCAGCAGCCAGCGTGTGGGTTTTCCTTCGGACTCGTGTCAAAGATCCTGTCGCCTGAGAATTCACCGCCAACTTTTGGATCCTTCGCCCGATGCGAGCAATACGGTGGTTGATGGCAGGGGTGGTGCTGGCCCTCGTGACGGCGATTGCGGTCACAAGAACCAAAACCAATGGCGAGAAAACTGTGTCGCAGCGGGTTGCTCAGTATGGCGCTGCTGTCGACCAACGCCTGGCGCCAGTATTTGCTTCGCGGAATATTCCCTACCCGCCGACGCGGTTGGCACTCATCGGATTCAAGGGCGAGCGCGTACTGGAAGTGTGGGGAACAGACAAGGGTGGCATGTACCAATTCGTCAAATCCTACCCGATCCTTGCGGCCAGCGGAAAGCCGGGCCCCAAGTTGCGGCAGGGAGACGGCCAGGTGCCCGAAGGCATTTATCGGATCGAATTGTTGAATCCAAACAGCCTCTACCATTTGTCGTTACGGGTGAGCTATCCGAATGACTTCGACCGGCAACAGGCAGCGCGCGACGGTCGTTCAGACCTCGGCGGCGACATCATGATTCATGGCGGGGCAGGCTCAAGCGGTTGTCTGGCGATGGGTGACGAAGCTGCCGAGGATTTGTTCGTGCTGGCCGCGAGAACCGGACTCGCGGAGATTATTGTGATCCTAAGCCCGGTTGATTTTCGGCGGCATGACATGCCCCGGCAAACTGCGCAACCTGCGTGGATACCGGGACTGTACATGGACATCAGGAAAGCCTTGAGCACCTTTCCGAAACCCACAACTTTGGATTCATGACCTCCAGCAGGCGAAGAGCGGTGATTGCCGGATTGACGGGATTAGCGGGGTTATTTGCCGGTGTTTGGCTGTGTAATATATGGATCGTCTCCACAACCGAATCTCGCGTTTACGAAGAACTGTCGGCAGTGCCGTCGCGAGAAGTGGGGTTGGTGCTGGGCACAAGCCGGAAGACGCCGGATCGTCGCTGGTCGAACCCGCATTTTGCGCATCGAATCGAGGCTGCGGCGGCCTTGTATAAAGCGGGAAAGGTGAAGCGATTACTGGTCAGCGGCGACAATCACGTGCCCGAGTACGACGAGCCGAGCGATATGCGGGATGCGCTGGTGGCGGCGGGCGTGCCGTCGGGGGCCATCGTGCTCGACCATGCGGGATTTCGCACCTTGGACTCGGTGGTGCGGGCGAAACAGGTGTTCGGCCAGACGCGGCTGACGATTGTCTCGGAGGCGTTCCATAATTATCGGGCGCTCTTCATTTGCCGACACTATGGAATCGACGCGGTAGCATTCAACGCGAGCCCCGTATCGTTGCGAGTATCAACGTGGCCCACCGTGCGCGAATGGTTGGCGCGCGTAAAGGTCGTGCTCGATTTGTATGTGTTACGGACGGGCCCGAGATTTCTCGGCGAACCCATCAAGGCGTGACGGGCAACGCGACGCCTGTCTGGAAAGAGGTCGTCGGAAGTGTTAAGATTGATCTGTATCGGAGTATGGGTTCCATGCCGAAGTCAGATCAAGTTTTAGAGCGGTCAGACAAGGCGCGCGCGACTGCGTCGATGGAGACGCTGGGTGAGAATCTCTCTCGCTTGACCAAGGAAGGGGAGCTTTACGAGAAGCTGCCGGATGGGAAGGTGCGGTGCTACGCGTGCGGGCATCGCTGCCTGATTCTTGAGGGGCACGACGGCATCTGCCGGGTGCGTTTTAACCGTGATGGCAAGCTATTCGTGCCGTGGAATTATTTTGGCGCGTTGCAGTGCGATCCCATCGAGAAGAAGCCTTTCTTCCATGCCCTGCCCGGCACACTGGCGATGAGCTTTGGGATGCTTGGGTGCGACTTGCACTGTGGTTACTGCCAGAATTGGTTTACGTCGCAGGCGTTGCGTGATCCACGCAGCACCGCTCCCGCGATTCCGATGACGGCGGAAGGATTTGTGGAACTGGCAATCCGACAGGGCGCGGACACGGTGACGAGCACCTATAATGAGCCGCTGATCACGAGCGAGTGGGGCGTGGAGGTGTTCAAGGAGGCGCGCAAGCGGGGACTTCGCACGTCCTACGTCTCCAACGGCAACGGCACGGAAGAGGTGCTCGATTACATCAAGCCGTGGGTCGATTTCTATAAGGTCGATCTGAAGAGTTTCAACGACAAGAATTACCGTCAACTCGGCGGAAAACTCGACAACGTGCTGAAGACCGTCGGAATGCTTTACGAGAAGGGGTTTTGGCTGGAGATCGTCACATTGTTCATCCCCGGTTTCAATGACAGCGAAGATGAGATGCACCAGATCGCGAAGTTTCTCGCGGGCATCTCGCGTGACATTCCCTGGCACTGCACGGCGTTTCATCCGGATTATAAGATGACCGATCGCGGCTATACCGCGTCGCGAAGTATTATTCGCGCATGTGAGATCGGGCGGGAGGAAGGGTTGCGTTATTGTTACGCGGGGAATGTGCCGGGGTATGTGGGCGACTGGGAGAATACGCGCTGTCCGAAGTGCAACGAGTTGCTGATCGAGCGGTTTGGTTTTGAAGTACAGCGATATTTTCTGACCGACGAGGGGAAATGTCCGAAATGCGCCACAGCGATTCCGGGTCGTTGGGATGCGGTCAAGACACAGGCCGCGCTACAACGATTTTCCGCATTGGACCGCCTGCCGCATGCCGTGTCCGCAGGCCGTCGCTTCAAATAAATTTGCCTTCCGGCCGAATCTGGGGAAGAAAAGGGGCATGAGCAAGATTGCTGTCACCGGCGGAAGCGGGAAATTGGGACGAGCGTGTGTCAAAGATTTACTGGCGCATGGTCATCAGGTATTCAATGTGGATCGAGTGGCGCCCGCCGAAGGGATGTGTCCGCTCATTTTGGCGGACCTGGCGGATTTTGGGCAGACGGTTGATGCGTTCTCCCATCGGCCTGGAGAAAATGCAGAAAGAGGAAACTTTGACGTCATCGTGCATCTCGCGGCGATTCCTGCACCCCATCTTTTTACCGACGCGGTCGTTTTCCAGAACAACACGCTAAGCACGTACAACGTTTTTGCGGCGGCCTGGCGGTTGGGTATCAAGAACATCGTCTGGGCTTCGAGCGAGACCGTGCTCGGGTTGCCATTCGAAACGCCGCCGCCGTACGCGCCGGTGGATGAGGAATACGCGGGGCGGCCGGAGACGGCGTATTCGCTGTCGAAACTGATGGGCGAAGAGATGGCGAAGCAGTTTTGTCGATGGGACGCGGAGATGAAGATCATCGGTTTGCGGTTTTCTAACGTCATGGAGCCGCAGGACTACGAGCGATTTGCGGATTTTCAAAAGAACCCGACAATGCGCAAATGGAATTTGTGGGGGTACATCGATGCGCGTGATGGGGCGCAGGCAATTCGCAAGGCGGTGGAAGCGCCGTTGAAAGGCGCGGAGGTCTTTATCATCGCCAATGCGGACACAGTCATGCCGCAGTCGTCAGCGCAACTCATGGCGGGTTCATTTCCAGGCGTGCCGATCAAAGGGAAGATTGGAACGAATGACACGCTGCTTTCGATTGAGAAGGCGAAACGAGTTTTGGGGTACAAACCCGAGTTTGGTTGGCGCAAGTAGGAGAGGGGCTTATGGATTACGTGAGATTGGGAAAGAGCGGGTTGAAGGTTTCACGGGTGTGCCTTGGGTGCATGAGCTATGGCGCGCCGGAGCGTGGCACTCATCTTTGGTCGCTCAAGGAAGAAGAGAGCCGTCCCTTCATCAAGCGCGCCCTTGAATTGGGGATCAATTTTTTCGACACAGCGAATGTCTACTCGGCCGGCGCCAGCGAGGAGATAACGGGGCGCGCCTTGCGGGACTTCGCCAAGCGCGAGGAAGTGGTGCTGGCGACGAAGGTGCGCGGACGGATGCGGCCGGGGCCGAATGGCGAGGGGTTGTCGCGCAAGGCGATCATGATGGAAATGGATGCGAGCCTGAAGCGCCTCGGCGTGGATTACGTGGACCTTTACCAGATTCATCGATGGGACTACGACGTGCCGATTGAAGAAACCTTGGAAGCGTTGTATGACCTCGTCAAGGCCGGGAAGACGCGATATATCGGCGCGTCATCGATGTTCGCGTGGCAATTCTGCAAAGCACTCTTCCTGGCGGATCAGCATGGATGGACGCGTTTCGTTTCGATGCAGAACCATTACAATTTGTTGTACCGCGAAGAGGAACGCGAGATGATGAACTTGTGCCAGACGGAGGGAATTGGCGTCATCCCGTGGAGTCCGCTGGCGCGCGGACGGTTGACGCGGCCGTGGGAGGAAAAGGGGAGTACCGAACGTGGCGGGAAAGACGATTTTGCAAAGAAGCTCTACGGCGCAACGGAAGAGTCGGATAAGCTTATTGTAGAGCGAGTGAGTCAGCTCGCGCGCAAACGTGGCGTCCCGCAGGCGCAGATCGCTTTGGCGTGGATACTGCACAAGCCCTACATCACATCGCCTATCATTGGCGCGACGAAGATGCAGCATCTTGACGATGCAGTGGCGGCGTTGGGGGTGAAGCTTTCGGCGGAGGAGATTGCATCATTGGAGGAGCCGTACGTGCCGCATGCGGTGGTGGGATTCAGCTGAGGCAGTTTGTTCTGGACATCGAATTCCGATAGTGGTAAGGTTCGAGGTGTGAGTATTTGCAACGAGAGAAGCAACTGCCTCCGCCTTCGCGAGACCACTACGGCGCGACTCGCTGCTGTGCGCAGCTCGGGGCCCCTATACGTTTCTGCGAAACGAACCCATTTTATTTTCGCTCAATTTCTGCTGTATCATGCGTATTTATAGAAACTTATAGGGTTTGCAGAGGCGTTTGCAAATGGGTTCGTTCTGGAAAAACGAACCCAATTTGAGGATGTTTTGATGGCGTTTGATGCGTTTATGGGCGCGTTTTGCCTGATACGAGGGGTGCGCCACATGCATTATTAAAGGAGGGCGCGTCGGGAAAGGGGGCGCTGATCTCGGAATCAGGGTAACCTACAACGGCAGTGGAGGAGTCCGGTGCCAAATGAGATGCATGCCATGCAATTTCAGGGAGATGAGGGTGGCAAAGATTCGGGTTGCAAAGCGGGGGGCGAAACGGTAGAAGGTACGACGCTTTGGAGGCCACGGGTCGCGGGTGTGGCCTTGATTTTTGGGCCAAGACAACCTGAGCTGTGGAGTTGTGTGTCCAGTTGAAGATTTTTTCTGGTAATGCAAATCGACCCCTCGCGCAGCGGATTGCCGATTCGATCGGGGTACCGCTGGGCGATGCGACGGTCACGGCGTTTCCTGATGAGGAGACGTTCGTTAAGATCAATGAGAACATACGCGGGCGGGATGTTTTCATCGTGCAGCCGACGTGTCCGCCCGCAAACCATCATTTGATGGAGTTGTTGATCATGATCGATGCGTGCCGGCGGGCCAGCGCCAAGCGCATCACGGCGGTTTTACCGTTCTTTGGATATGCGCGGCAGGACCGCAAGGACCAGCCGCGGGTGCCGATCACGGCCAAGCTGGTGGCGAACCTGATCACCGCCGCGGGCGCGAATCGGGTGTTGACGATGGACCTGCACGCGCAGCAGATCATGGGATTTTTCGATATTCCCGTCGATCATCTTTACGCGGCGCCGGTGATGTACCGGTACTTTAGCGGGAAGAAGTTGAAGGATTTGGTGGTGGTTTCGCCCGACATCGGCGGCGTGAAGATGGTGCATGCGTACGCGAACCTCTTCCAGGCGCCACTGGCGATCGTTGATAAGAAGCGCAAATCGGCTTCGGAAGTCGAGATGCTCAATGTCATCGGCGACGTGGACGGCAAGACGGTGTTGCTTGTCGACGACCTGACCGAGACGGCGGGCACGGTGACGCGGGCGGCGGAGATTTTGAAGAAGCGGGGCGCAAAGAAGGTGTACGCGTCCGTGAGTCACGCGGTATTGAATCCCGCGGCGCTGGATCGGTTGAAAGCGTCGGAGTTGGAGGAGTTGGTCACCACCGACACGGTGCCGCACTCGAAGGTCAGCGGGTTCAAGCTGACCGAGTTAACTGTCGCGCCGCTGTTGGGCGAGGCGATCAAGCGGATTCATAATTCGGAGTCGGTGTCATCGCTGTTCGACATCAATGGGAAGCGTCCGGAGAGTTAAGCCCGACGCGGAGGAACAATTTCAGAGACGATCATTTTGATTTGAGGAGAAAGTTGCCATGGCACAGAAAGTACAATTAAAAGCGAAGTCCCGGGCCGAGATCGGCAAGGGCGCGGTGAAACGGATGCGGGACCAGGGCGCGGTCCCGGGAGTCATTTACGGCTCGCACATGAAGCCGATCAACATCACGGTCGCCGTGGAAGAGTTGGAGAAGGCGCTCCATAGCACCACCAGCGAGAACGTGCTGGTGGATCTGAGCCTGGAGGAGGATGGGAAGACCAACAATCGTTTGACCCTGATCCAGGAAGTGCAGCATCATCCTTACAAGGATACCATCCTGCACATTGATTTCCATGAAGTCCTGGCGACGGAGAAACTGCGCACGAGCGTGCCTGTTCGGCCCGTCGGCGAACCGGCGGGCGTGAAGACAGGCGGCGGCGTGTTTGAGTTCGTCATGCGCGAGTTGCATGTGGAATGCTTGCCGCAGGATTTGCCGGACCTCATTGAAGTCAATGTTGAGAAGATGGAGATTGGGTCGAGCATTCACGTCGGCGAGATTACGCCACCCACAGGCGTAGTGTTGCTGGACGACAAGGGCCAGACCGTATTCCTTGTCGCCGCGCCGATTACCGAAGAGGAATTGGCGGCGATGACCGAGGCGGCGGCAGCCCCGTCAGCCGAACCCGAAGTCCTCACGGCGAAGAAGGAAGAAGGCGAAGAAGGCGCGGTGGCCGAAGGCGAGGCGAAGCCGAAGGCGGAAGCCGGCAAGGCCGACGCCAAAGCGCCCGCAGCGGCCGGCAAGACGGACGCCAAAGCCCCGGCGGGTGGCAAGGCTCCGGCGGCAGGCGCGCCTGGGAAGGCCGAGGCCAAGCCGGCCGGCGGCAAACCCGAAGCCAAGAAGTAACGGAAGCAGGACGACACCACTGTGTCGGCCAGGCCAAAGCTGGTGGTGGGGCTGGGAAATCCCGGCAAAGAGTACCAAGGCACGCGCCACAACATTGGCTTTGCGGTGGTGGATCGGCTCGCGGAGAAGTTTGGTTGTTCTTTTCGAAGCAAGTGGCGGTTCTCGGCGAAGATCGCGGAAGCCGCGAGCGGGGATGTCGGCAAAGTCGTGCTGGCCAAGCCGCAGACGTTCATGAATCGCAGCGGCACGGCGGTGAATACGCTGTTGCAGTGGCTCAAGATCGAGCCGGCGCAGTTGCTGGTCGTGGTGGACGACGCGGATTTGCCGCTCGGGCAGATTCGGTTGCGCATCGCGGGCGGCAGCGGCGGCCACAACGGTTTGCGGTCGATCATCGAGACGCTCGGCGACAATGAGGAATTTGCGCGATTGCGGGTCGGGATCGGACGAAGCGCGCCGTTGGGAGCGGATATTTCGGGCCACGTTCTCGGCAGGTTTGCCCCGTCGGAACGCGAGTCGGCCGAACAGGCTGTGGCGGTCGCCGTAGAGGCGGTCGATTGTTGCTTGCTCGAGGGCGTCACGAAGGCGATGAATCAGTTTAATCGGAAAAGGTCCGCGGATTGACGCGGCAGAAGAAGGAGAGAGACGTTGAAGACATACGAAGGATTGTTTATTTTGGACGCCGCTGGTAAGGAAGAGGTGTCGAAGGAACTCGTGGACAAGATCCAGAAGAACATCGAGCACGCTGGCGGACGAGTGGACAAGGTGCAACGAATGGGCGCGCGCGCGTTTGCCCGCGAAACGAACAAGCGCAGCTCCGGGTTCTATGTGAATTTTGTTTTCAACGCACCACCGACGGCGATTGCCGAACTGGATGCGAAATTCCACCTGGATCCGGAAGTGTTCCGTTGGGAGCTTTCGATACAGCCGCCCGAGCCGCCGCCGCGCAAGCCGCGACGGATCCCGACGACGGGCGTGGTTGAGAAATAAATCGCATGGCCTCCTACAACAAAGTGCTTTTGATGGGCAACCTGACGCGTGATCCGGAGGTGAAGTACACGCCCAAAGGCACGGCATTGGCGAATCTTGGCCTGGCGGTCAACCGCCGCTGGACGACGGAGACGGGAGAGCAGAAAGAGGAAGTCACGTTCGTGGACGTCGAAGTCTGGGGACGTCAGGCGGAAACGGCCGGTCAGTACCTCTCGAAAGGCCGCCCTGTGTTTGTCGAAGGGCGCTTGAAGCTGGATAGCTGGGAGGACAAGGAATCCGGCCAGAAGCGCAACAAGTTGAAAGTAGTGGCTGAACGGGTGCAATTTCTGGGCGCGCCGAGTGGCGGTGGTCGGGGAGAATTCAAGGACGAATCACCTGCTGATCAGGCGCCCGCACGGCCGGCCAGTCGCGGTGCGCGGTCCGCAGCGCCCGCCGCGCGCGACGCCGGGGAACCGGATGCGCCGCCCGCTGAGGACGACAATATTCCATTTTAGGCAGAGCAATAGGAATCGTAATCATTCATTCAGGATAGGAAACCCAACAGATGATGGAGAGAAATTTTGACAGCCGTGACAGCCGAGAAGGCGGTCCGGAAGGCCGAAGGAACAAGCGCGATGTCATCGTCAAGCGCGACTGCAAATTGTGCATGGACCAGATCGATATCGACTTCAAGCAGGCGGACTTGCTGAAGAAGTTCATGACCGAGCGCGGCAAGATCCTGCCGCGGCGAATTTCGGGTAATTGCGCCAAACACCAGCGCCAGCTTGCCACCGCGATCAAGCGCGCGCGTGTGATGTTGCTGGTACGATAAGACGGAGTCACAATCACCATGAGCACCCAGATTATTTTGACCGCTCCCGTTGACAACCTCGGGGCCGAGGGCGACACGATCACCGTTGCTGACGGCTACGCGAGAAACTTCCTGTTCCCGAAAGGCCTGGCCATGCCAGCGACCGCGGGCAACCTGCGCCGCGTAGGATCGCTGCAAAAGAAGCGCGAAGCCACCCTGGCCGCGCAACTGGATGACGCGAAGGCCATCCTCACGAAACTGACGAAGCAGTCTTACACGATTACGGCTGCGGCGGGCGCGGACGGCAAGCTTTACGGTTCCGTGACTTCCGCGGACATTTCCGATGCTTTGAAAACGGAAGGTATCGAGGTGGATCGGCGCAAGATTGTGATTGAGCATCCGATTCGCGAATTGGGTGTGTATGACGTGGACGTGAAGTTGCATGCGGAAGTCGTGACCAAGGTGAAGATTTGGGTCGTCGGCCCCGATGGGGGCGGCGCCTCGGCCACAAAATCCACGGGCACGGACGAAAAAGCTGGCAGGAAGACACCGAAAGCCGATAAGAAGAAATAGCCGCAAGAGTTCGTGGGGACGGCTATATGGCTTCGACCAACCCTCTCGCATCCGAAAACGCCGGCCAAAGCGGAGGGGCCAGCGCCACGCGGAGCTATAGTCCCGGAAAAGCCCAACCTTTTGGGAAGTCCAAATCAGCTCCGGCGCTCGTTCTCGACCGCGTTCTCCCTAACAGCCTGGACGCCGAGATGGCCGTGCTCGGCGCGATGTTGCTAAGCCCGGCGGAAGCTGGCTCGCAGGTGCGCGAGCGCTTGAGCGAGAACCATTTCTACTACGCCGCCCATTGTGTCATCTTCCGCGAGATCGCCGTGTTGCAGGACGCCATGCAGGCGATCGACCTCATCACGCTCACGCAACGACTGCAGGACAAGAACCAGCTCGAAGAAATAGGCGGTCCCGTCTACCTGAGTGACCTGGTCACGCGTGTGCCGACCACGGCCAATGTCGAGCATTACATCGACATCGTCTGGGAGAAACATTTGTTGCGCCAACTGATCGGCGCGGCGCATGACGTCATCGCGCGTTCATTCGAACAGCAGGATGATGTAAAGACGTGGATCGACGAAGTCGAGCAGCAGATTTTTGAGATCACGGCGGAGAAGACCGCCACCGGCGCGCGCCCCGTCCGCGACATGATCAAGGACGCGATGGCCAGCATTGAAAAGTTGTATGACCAGCGCGGCGCGATCAGCGGCATCCCCACGGGTTTCCGGGAGTTGGACCGGATGACGTCCGGGCTGCACAACGGCCAGATGATCGTCATCGCCGCGCGCCCGTCGATGGGCAAGACCGCGCTGGCGATGAACATCGCGGAGAACTGCGCGATCGACCACAACATTCCGGTCGGCGTGTTCAGCCTGGAAATGTCGTCCGAGGAACTGGTCAAGCGCATGCTGTGCTCGAAAGCGAAGGTGAACCTGCGCAAGATTCGCGACGGGTTCCTCAGCGAACGTGATTTTCACCCGCTGACCACCGCGGCAAGCCAGTTGATGAAAGCGCCGTTGTTTATCGACGACTCGGCCGGGCTCTCGATCAATCAAGTCCGCGCCCGTGCCCGCCGGCTGAAGCAGCAGCACGACATTCGGTTGCTGATCATTGATTACATGCAGTTGATGAGGGCGCCATCGCGGCGGGCCGATCTCAGTCGTCAGGTGGAGATTGCGGATATTTCGTCGGGAGTTAAGGCGCTGTCGAAGGAACTGAAGATTCCGATCATCGTACTAAGCCAGTTGAACCGCCAACCCGAGGCGCGAGAAGGCGGCAGACCACGCCTTTCGGACCTGCGCGAGTCAGGTGCGATTGAACAGGACGCCGATGTGGTGGGTCTTTTAGTCCGTCCGGAAGTTTATGCGGAGGAGGAAGGGGACAAGGCCGCTGAGAAGGGCAAGGCGGTTTTGGTCATCGCGAAGCAGCGCAACGGCCCGACCGGCGAGATAAACCTGACTTTCCTGAGCGAATACACAAGGTTCGAGGATCAGGCACTGGTGAGCGAAGAAGATATCCCAAGCCGTGAAGGGAACGAGGAATGAGGCGGCTGCTGTGGGGGCTGCTCACAATCTTCGCCGCTGTTGTTCCGAGCAAGCTTTCCTGGGCCCAAGAAGCACCCGAGGAGGTCCTTGTCCGCGAGATCGAGGTGCGGTTTAGCGGGCCTGAAACGGTCAACCGCTCGGTGGTGATGGCCAATATCCAAACGGCGGTTGGCAAACCGCGCTCCCGCGAGATGATCGAGCAGGATGTTCGCAACCTGATCAATACCGGCTACTTCTACGATGTGCGAGTGCTGGAAGAACCGATGGTGGACGGCGTGCGGATCGTTTTCCAGGTCCAAGGCAAGGCCACGATCAAGGAAATCACCATGGAGGGGAACAAGCGTTTCAAGGAGGAACGCTTGAAACGCGAGTACAGCCAGAAAGTGGGAGACAGCCTGGACGAGCGCAAGGCCCACGATGACGCCCGCAAGATGGAGGAACTCTACCAGAAGTCAGGTTACCCTGATATCAAGGTCATCTACGAAGTCAGCGTCGACAAGGACACGGGCAAGGCCATCTTGAGGTTCAAGGTGCATGAAGGTGAACGCGTGTTCATTAAGCAGATCAAGTTTACCGGCAACAAGGCTTTCGCCGACGGCCGCCTGCTGAAGATCCTGAAGACGCGGCGTCACTGGTGGGGGTCATGGCTGGCCGGCACGGGTGTGTTGAAGGAAGAGGACTTCAAGGAAGACCTCGACAAGCTTCGCGACTTTTACGACTCCAACGGGTACATCGACATGGAGATCCGCGGCACGCACACCGAGCGGATTGGCGCCCAGTGGATGGTGATCACCATCGATCTCTACGAAGGCACACAGTACAAGGTGGGGGCCGTCACGATCGATGGGAATAAACTCTTCCCGACGCCGGATTTGGAGAAGCACCTCAAAATGACCTCGGGGAAAACCTTCACGCCTACCGCGATGTCAGCCGACCAGAAGGCACTCGAAGACTATTACGGCGCGCGTGGCTATCTGGACACGAGCGTGCGCCCGGTACGCGTGCCCAACGTCGAGACCGGCCGTATCGATATGACGTACGCCGTTCGCGAGGGCGAACTGACGTACATCGAAAAGATCGAGATTCGGGGTAACACCAAGACGAAGGACAAGGTGATTCGCCGCGAGTTGGCGGTCAATCCGGGTGAAATTTACAATACGGTGCGAGTGGACCGCAGCGTCGAACGCCTCAAGAACCTCGGCTATTTTTCGAAGGTCGAGGCGACTCCCGAGCCGACCGACGTGCCGAACCGAAAGGATTTGGTGCTCAACCTGGAGGAGCAGCGCACCGGCTCGGTGACGTTTGGTGCGGGATTCAGTTCCATCGACAGCCTGCTTGGTTTCGTCGAGATTACCCAGGGTAATTTTGATCTCTTCAACTGGCCGAGTTTCACGGGCGGGGGCGAGAAGCTGCGTTTGCGCCTGCAGGTTGGTTTCAAACGGCAGGACGAGGTCCTTTCGTTCGTCGAGCCGTGGTTCCTCGACCAGAAGTTATCGCTGGGTTTCGACGCGTTTCATCATAACAGTAACTTCTTAAGCACGCAGTATAGCGAACAACGAACCGGTATTGATTTGTGGCTCGAAAAAGCCTTGAACGAATTCATCCGGGGACGGATCGAATATGGCGTTCAGGACATCGATTTGACCGTGGACCACCTGGCTTCCCAGGAACTGCAGTCGCAGAATGGGTCCAACACGCGCAGTTCGATCACCGGAACGCTGGTTTATGATACCCGGGACAGCGTGTTCCTGACGACACGGGGCAACCGCACGGAGGTAAGCGCGGAGGTGGCTGGAGGGCCGTTAGGGGGCACCGTTTCTGATTACAAGCTGAACGCGAAGACCTCGTTTTACTTTCCGTTCTTCGACAAACAGGTGTTGCAACTGGTCGGCGCCGCGGGCGTGGTGGATGCTTTTGGTTCGACCCGGAATGCCGGATCGAACGTGATCGAGACCGTGGTTAGCGGCGGGGTGACCAGCACGGTTGCGCGCGCGATTGATCCCGTCCCGATTTTCGACCGCTACTTTCTTGGTGGCGCAAATACGTTGCGCGGCTTTGCTTTCCGCAAGGTCAGCCCGAAGGACGGCAACAACGATCCTATTGGTGGAAACACTTTTGTGAATGCGACGGCGGAGTACACCTATCCGATTGTCGAGAAAGTACGCGGAGCCTTCTTTTTTGATATCGGCAACGTTTACCAAAACGCCTATGATTTTACCTTTAGTGATCTGAAATCAGATGCCGGTATTGGCATGCGGCTTAATTTACCAATTGGGCCACTGCGCTTGGACTATGCCTATCCGATCATGTCGGACAAGTTCACCGGAAGAAGTGGAAAAATTCAGTTTAGTGTCGGCTACCAATTCTGATATGCTGGGAGCACAAAATCGGAGAGAATAAAGGAAAGGTTCCGTGAACAAGATGAAAAATACAATTATCGCATTCGTCGCCATGAGTTCTGTCGCGCTGGCGTTCACAGCGTCGGCGCAGGCGCCGACGGGGCGCATCGTCACCGTTGATTTGAACAAGGTCTTCACCGACTATTACAAGACACCGATCGCCTCGGCAAAGATCAAGGATACAGCCGAATCCTTCAACAAGGAACTCAATGAAATGGTCGACAATTACAAGAAGGGGATCGAAGAACTGAACAAGTTGCGCGAGGACCAGGACAAGCCCGAATACACCGCCGAGGTGCGCGAGCAAAAGCGCAAGGCAGTTTCGGAGAAGCTGGCCGAAACGCAGAAAATTCAGCGTGACCTTGAGGAATACCGCACCAGTCACGGCAAGATTCTGCAGGACCAGCAATTGCGCATGCGCCAGACAATTGTCAAAGAGATCCAGGACGTCATCGACAAGGAAGCGCGGGACGCCGGTTACCAGCTCGTGCTGGACAAGTCGGGCACCACGGCCAATGCCGTTCCCACCATCCTGTTCAGCCAGGACTCGCTGGACATTACTGACGATCTTATCAAGGTCTTGAACAAGAACCAGCCGAAGACGACAGAGGCACCCAAGCCAGCCGAGAAGAAGGACGACAAGAAGAAGGACGACAAGAAGTAAGTGTGCAGCTAAGGGCACGTGATATTGCGCACATGGTGGGGGGTGCGCTGACGGGCGACCCCGAGCAGTTAGTGACTGGTCTCGCGGGTATTCGCGAGGCCGTGCCCGGCGACGTCAGCTTCGTTGCCAACCCAAAATACCTGCCCGCTGTCAAAATCACCCGGGCCTCGGTCCTGATTGTCGGCCAGGATCTGGATGTTGCGTTCGGAGGCACGCTCATCCGTGTTGGCAATCCTTCAGAAGCCTTTGCCAGATTGACCTCACAGGTTGCGCCGGCCCCGGTCTCTTATAAACCCGGCGTTCATCCAACGGCGATTATCTCACCCACCGCAAGACTGGGCAGGGATGTGTCCATTCAGCCGCATGTCGTTATCGAAGACGGTGCTGTCATCGGCGACCGTACCATCATTGGGGCGGGTAGTTACATCGGTCACGAGAGTTGTTTGGGTGCGGATTGCCTGCTGTACGCCCACGTCAGTTTGCGGGAGCGGACGGCTGTGGGTGATCGCGTGATCCTGCATTGTGGCGTTGTGTTGGGTGCCGACGGCTTCGGTTACGAGACTCTCGGAGGCAGGCACCGGAAGATTCCCCAGATCGGCCACGTCGAGATTGGTGACGAGGTTGAGATCGGCGCCAACACGACCATTGATCGCGGTCGCTTCGGTCGGACCCGCGTGGGTCAGGGCACGAAGATCGACAACCTCGTGCAGATCGGCCACAACTGTACCATCGGCGAGCATTGCATCATCTGCGCACTGGTTGGTATTGCAGGCAGCACCAATATCGGCAACCAGGTAACCATCGCAGGTCAGGTCGGCGTTGCGGGGCATCTGACCATCGGCGACAAGAGTATTGTCATGGCGCAGGCCGGTGTCACGAAGGACGTACCCGTCGGCGCAATGGTGCTTGGGGCTCCTGCCGTACCCCATAAGGAATTCAAGCGCGTCAACGCCGCCGTCCAGCGTCTTCCCGAAACGCTGGCCAAGGTTCACGAGTTGGAGCAACAACTCGCCGAACTACGCGCGCGCCTGACCGCTACGTCCTAGTGCGTCAAGTTGACAGATGGGACTGTGACATCTGTGGCCGGCTGCGACAGTCTGCGCCAGCGCCTTCTGGGAAAACGGGCAGCGGCGGCGCGTTTTGCATGGTGGCATTCGAGGTGCTAAAGTGGTTTCAATCCATGATTCGCTTCGATAAACTTACGATCAAGGCCCAGGAAGCCTTACAATCAGCGCAGGAGATGGCGCAGAAGCTCAACCACCAGGAGGTTGATTGCGAACACATGCTTTCTGCGCTGATCGAACAGCCCGACGGCCTCGTGCGTCCGCTGCTGGACAAACTCGGCGCAAACCCGGATACGATCCTGGGTGGGCTGGGGGATTCGTTGAAGCGCCGTGCACAGGTGCACGGCATTGATTCTACGCAGGTTTACCTCAGCAAAGCGCTGCGGACTGCGCTCGACGCCGCTTTCGCGCAGGCCGATAAGCTCAAGGACCAGTTCGTCAGCACGGAGCACATTCTGCTGGGCGTTGCCGAAACGACGAATCTTCTTAAACCACACGGCGTGACCACGAGTGTGATTTTGAAGGCGTTGCGCGAAGTCCGGGGCACGACACAGGTAACCGACCAAAATCCGGAAGACAAATACCAGGCGCTCACCAAGTACGGGCGTGACCTGACTGACGAAGCGCGCCGCGGGAAACTCGATCCGGTCATTGGCCGTGACGCCGAGATTCGTCGGGTCATGCAAGTACTCTCCCGCCGGACGAAGAACAACCCGGTGCTCATCGGCGACCCTGGGGTCGGCAAGACAGCCATTGCGGAAGGCCTGGCGCGGCGGATCGTCAGTGGCGACGTACCCGAGGGTCTCAAAGGGAAGCGGCTGATCGCGATGGACATTGGCTCGATGCTCGCGGGCGCGAAATACCGGGGCGAGTTTGAAGATCGGCTCAAAGCGTTCCTAAAGGAAGTCATCGCGAGTGAAGGCAGGATCATCCTGTTCATCGACGAATTACACACAATTGTCGGTGCCGGCAAGGCCGAGGGTGCGCCCGTGGATGCGGCAAACATGCTCAAGCCATCGCTCGCTCGTGGCGAACTGCACACGGTCGGCGCAACGACATTGGACGAATACCGCAAACACATCGAGAAAGATCCCGCGCTGGAGCGTCGGTTCCAGCCGGTTTTCGTGGGTGAACCTTCAGTGGAGGACACGATCGCGATTCTGCGCGGGTTGAAGGAGCGTTATGAGGTGCACCACGGGGTGCGTATCCAGGACAGCGCCCTTGTCAGCGCCGCGGTCCTTTCGCAGCGCTACATCGCGGACCGGTTCCTGCCTGACAAGGCGATTGATCTGGTGGACGAGGCGGCCTCACGTTTGCGAATTGAGCTGGATTCGCTGCCGGCCGAGATCGACCAGATTGAGCGCCGCGTGATGCAGTTGGAGATCGAGCGCGCGGCCTTGAAGAAGGAGAGTGACAAGGCCAGCAAGGAGCGTTTGCTGAAACTGGAAAAGGAACTTGCCGACCTGCAAGAGCAGGGTAAGAAACTCAAGACGCAGTGGCAAAACGAAAAAGCAGTGGTCAATGAGATTCGCGATTTGAAGTCGGCCATTGAGGTGTCCAAGGAACAGATCGAGCAGGCGAAACGCGAGGGAAATCTTGGGAAGGCCAGTGAGATTCAGTACGGGCGGTTACCGGAGTTGGAGAAGAAACTGGAAGCAGCCGACACGAAACTCGCGAAGCTCCAGAAGAGTTCCAAGATGCTGACGGAAGAGGTCACGGAGAACGACATTGCCGAGGTCGTGGCGACGTGGACGGGCATTCCTGTCTCGCGGTTGGTCGAAGGAGAGCGTGAGAAGCTGGTGCACATGGAAGAGCGGCTGCGGCTGCGGGTGGTGGGGCAGGAGGATGCGATTGTCGCCGTGTCGAATGCGGTGCGGCGTGCGCGTAGCGGCCTGCAGGACCCCAATCGGCCCGTCGGCTCGTTCATTTTCCTTGGGCCAACCGGCGTGGGTAAAACGGAGTTGGCGCGCGCGCTGGCGGAGTTCCTCTTCGATGACGAAAATGCCATGGTACGTATCGACATGAGTGAGTACATGGAGAAGCACACGGTTGCGCGGCTCATCGGCGCGCCTCCGGGGTACGTCGGCTATGAGGAAGGCGGGCAGTTGACGGAAGCGGTGCGCCGCCGGCCCTACTCCGTGGTACTTTTCGACGAGATTGAGAAGGCGCATCATGACGTGTTCAATGTGATGCTGCAGGTTCTTGATGACGGACGACTGACAGATGGACAGGGTCGGATTGTGGACTTCAAGAATGCGGTTATCATCATGACCAGCAACCTCGGCTCGCGATACTTCGCCGAGGGGCGATCGGATGCCGAGTCGGTGCGACAACAGGTCATGGATGACTTGCGAGTCCATTTTAGACCCGAGTTCCTTAACCGCGTGGACGAGGTCGTATTGTTCCACGGGCTGACACAGGAGGACATCAAGCGGATTGTAGACATCCAACTCGTGCGCGTCCAAAAGCGGCTTGCCAATCAGAACATCACCCTCCGTGTTGGCGACGCGGCGAAAGAGTTGATCGCGCGTGAGGGTTACGACCCGGTATTTGGCGCGCGCCCGCTCAAGCGCGTCATCCAGAAGAGGATTTTGGATGTCCTCTCGCTGGAAATCCTTTCCGGTAGATTCAAGGAAGGCGACAAGATCGAGGCGGATGTGGACAAGAAAAAGGACGGGGCGCTGATTTTCAAGAGCGCCCAAGCGGAAGCAGGAAAGGGTGCTCAATATCGGATCGACACACATTGAAATGTGTCGCGGGGGTGTGAGAATACGAGTGAGGTGACAAGCCATGCCGAATCACTGGTTATTGAAGACGGAACCAAGTACGTATTCCTTTGCCGATTTGGAGCGCGACAAGCACGCGGTCTGGGATGGCGTCGCGAACGCTTTGGCCCTGAAACATCTGCGATTGATGAAACGCGGTGATCTGGCGTTCATCTACCACACCGGCGACGAGAAACAGATCGTCGGGATTGCCGAGGTGACGAGCGATCCCTATCCCGATCCGAAAGAGAATGACCCGAAACTCGCCGTCATTGATCTGAAGCCGCGGGAGAAGTTGCCACGGCCCGTCACGCTGGCGGAAATCAAGACAGCGCGGGGATTCCTGGATTTTGAGCTGGTTCGAATAGGGCGGCTCAGTGTGATGCCCGTTAGCGCTTCACGATGGCAGGGGCTTTGGAAAATGGCTTCAAACGCGTGACGTTCCCTGCCAGTGGTGGTAACCGTCGTTTTGTTAAGAACGACAGCAAATTGATGGACACCAAGCCATTAGGGCAGAATCGGGTATTTCTCGTTCCAAGAATCACATTCGTCCGAAACAATCGAATTTGTTGGCAATTCTCGATAAAGGCTGTATGATTAAGGTGAGGTTTTCGTAGGAATCACGGTGTTGGATAAATGAACACACGGCCACAGAAGTTGCGCAGAACGCTAAAGAAGAGGTCAGGCGCGAGTCTGACGGAATATGCTGTCCTTCTCTTTCTCGTCTCGATTGCAGCAGTAGTTATTCTACAAAGCATCGGTGGCAAGACGAACAACATGGTTTCGACCGTCAATGACGGATTTGGACCGTAGTTCTGGAACCGTAGCTAGCTTGCGGGCTGTTGCTGCGTGAGGCAGTGGAAGGATCCGAGTCCCCAAATCAGGTTTGTGCTGTCGATACCTACCACGCGTCGGTCCACAAAGATCCTCTGTAGCGTCTCTCTTGCGGTCGTATCGGTTTTCGGATTGCAATACGTCGGCAGCAGAACCACCCCATTCGCGATATAGAAATTCGCGTAGCTTGCTGGCAACCGCTGGCCATCATATTCGATCACACCCGGCATCGGCAGTTCGACAACCCGCAAAGGGTTTCCATCCTGATCGCGCATTGCCTGGAGCCGTTTCCGATTCTCTTGCAGCGGCCAATAGTTGTCGTCCTGCGGATCCGGCTCAACGACGGTAACAACGGTGGTCGGGTTTACGAACCGTGCGAGATCGTCCACATGCCCGTCCGTGTCGTCGCCGGCGATTCCATCCCCGAGCCACAGGATGTTGGTGATGCCAAGGTAATCGCGGAGATACTGCTCGATTTGCTGCTTTTTGAGATGCGGATTGCGATTGGGATTGAGCAGGCAGGACTCGGTGGTCAGTAAAGTTCCTACGCCGTTGACGTCAAGGGCGCCCCCTTCCATCACGATGCCGGGGCTAAACACCGGCAAACCCAAGGACTCAGCGACGCGTCGCGGCACCGCATCATCGTCGTCATACGGCGGATATTTGCTGCCCCAAGCGTTGTAGTCCCAGTCCACGATGGCGAGTTCGTGGCCGCGCTTCACAAAAATGGGCCCATGGTCGCGGCACCATGGTTCATACGAGGGAATGTGATGGTAGAAGATATTTCTGACGTTGCCGATGGCCTCGCGTGCAATGGCTTCGACTCCCTCGTCGCGGACATTGATATCGATACGCTCATGAGGCGCCAATGTTCGGACCATTTCGCCCAGCGTCGGGAGCGCTTCCGGATAGCGGTCGGGAAAGCTAATGCCGTCAGGCCGTGGCCAACTCAGCCAGGTTGCCGCGTGCGGTTGCCACTCGGCGGGCATTCGATAGCCGAGTTCGCGTGGCGTTTTCGCGGGCATTAGTCGAGAAGACGTTGAGTGATGCCGCCGTAGGCGTCGATGCGGCGATCCCGGAGGAATGGCCAATGCTGGCGCGTTTCCTCAATTCTGCGGAGGTCGCATTTCGTAACGAGTACTTCCTCCTTGTCGTGGCTGGCCTCGGCGATTATCTCGCCGAATGGATCGCAAACGAACGAGCCACCCCAGAACTCTACCGTACCTTCCCGTCCGATGCGGTTGGGCGCGGCCACAAACACACCGTTGGCGATGGCGTGGGAGCGCTGGATGGTAACCCATGCTTCATGCTGCTTCTTCCCGAATTGCGCCTTTTCTTTACGGTGCCAACCAATAGCCGTCGGGTAGAAGAGAATTTGCGCGCCTTTCAACGCGGTGAGCCGGGCGCCTTCGGGATACCATTGATCCCAACAAACGAGCGTGCCGATATTGGCATGCTTGGTTGCGAATGATTGAAAACCGAGGTCGCCAGGAGTGAAATAGAATTTCTCGTAGTACAGGGGATCGTCAGGAATGTGCATCTTGCGGTACTTGCCCACGAGCTTGCCTTGGGCGTTGAGGACGACGGCGGTGTTGTGGTAAACGCCTGCCGAGCGCTTCTCGAAAACCGAGCCCACAATGGTGACGTGATGCTGGCGCGCGGCCTTTGCGAGCGCAGTGGTCGTGGGACCGGGAATCGGTTCGGCGAGCGCAAACTGACTGTGATCTTCTGTTTGGCAAAAATACAGCGAGCGAAAGAGCTCCGGCAGACAGATTATTCGAGCGCCGCGTCTCGCCGCTTTCGCGACGAGGGCAAGTCCCTTCCGCAGATTTGCCTGCGGTTGGGACATGCAACGCATCTGAATGAGGCCGATCGTGACGATCTGTGTCTTGGTTGGCATGTAAAAAATTCTTCAGAACCATGATGAATTTCTTGCATTGCTGCAAGAAATTTGTTTCTCTTCCGCCCGGAGGCGAGAAATAACCACATGCATTTTGTTCCATCGAAGATATTCTTGACCAAAGGCGTCGGGACTCACAAGCACGAGCTGCGCAGCTTCGAATTGGCGTTACGCGATGCGGGTATCGAGAAGTGCAACCTCGTGACTGTATCGAGCATCTTGCCGCCGCGCTGCAAGATCATCTCCCGCAAGCAGGGCGAGCAACTACTGCAGCCCGGGCAGATCACCTTCGCCGTCATCGCGCGTCTTTCCACGAATGAGCCGCATCGACTCATTGCGGCATCGATCGGCGTGGCCCAACCCGCCGATGAGGATGCGTACGGCTACCTTAGCGAATTGCACGCGTATGGCATGAACGACACCACGGCGGGCAATTTTTCCGAGGACATGGCGGCGGCCATGCTGGGCACGACGCTGGGCGTGGATTTTAATGAGGACGCCAGTTGGGATGAGAAAGAGCAGGTGTTTCGGATGAGCGGTAAGATCGTGCGTACCAGCAATTGCACCCAGACGGCGGTCGGCCATCCCCAGGGCCAGTATTCCACAGTAATCACGGCTGCAATTTGCCTCTTCTAATCGTGCTGAGAGCGGTTTGCCTTTCCGCAGAAAGGCATTTAAGATACCCCCGTGAAGAACGACGTTGTTGAAGTCCAGGTGAAGGGCGTGCTGCCGACAACCAACGGCTGCGCTGTCTTTGTAGGCAACGACGAGAAGACGTTTGTCATTTACGTGGACCATAGCGTGGGCGCGGCCATCACGATGTTCCTGCGCAGCACTCCAAAGGAGCGCCCGCTGACCCACGATCTCATCGGTCACATTTTCACCGGGCTGGGGGTAAAAGTAGAGCGCATCGTTATTAACGACCTCAAGAACAGTACGTATTACGCGCGCCTCGTGCTGCGCGCAGAAAACGAACTTGGCAAGAAAATCCTGGAGATCGATTCCCGCCCGAGTGACTGCATCGCGCTGGCTGTCCAGCAGAAGAGCCCCATCTATGTCGCGACCAAGGTATTCAGCGCGGTCGAAGACATGTCGGAGGTACTCAAGCGCATGAAGCAGGAGGGTGGCGACGAATTCACCGAGCAGGGTGAAGAAGGACAGACCGAGTAAGCCTCTACTGCCACCACGGACGCTCGACCTGGTACACATAGATCGAATAACCAATCACCGCGACCGGTGCCGTCTCCAGCAACCCTTGGTAAATGTTTCGCGAGCGTTCCGAAAAATAAACACCACGGAGGTTGGTGACACTCACGGCGACGAAGCCCGGTAGTTGTGGATTTCTCACCAATGGCTCGTCAAAAAACGCACCACCGGGAAGGTAGGTGCAATCGATCTTGTAATAGGCAGGGTCCGCCGTGCCGAAATAGCTCAAGTTGATGTGTCGCACTTCGTGCTCGTCCATCCAATGTTTTAGACTCTTCAAATCCTGTCCCCAATCAAGGTTGGAATCGACGAGATATTCGTGTCCATTTCGCGGGCCGCCGGCGAATTGGTTAAAGAAGGCGAGATAGTGTGGGCAGACGAACGCGAGTTCCGTAACGGCCAGGAGACCGAGCGTGCCCAGCAGCATGCGCAGGGGTTTCCGTTGGCTGGCGTATAATTCCGCGGTGGCGTTGCCCGCCAACAGCAACACCAGCGGCTGGATGGGTAGGATGTGACGAACGCCAATATTCAGGTTCATCATCATCGCCGCTCCCAGAAATGCGGCGAGCGGCAAGAGCACGTACGCATTGTGATCGAGAAAACGTCGCCAGCGCACCGCGCAAAGCACGACGCCAGTGAAGAAGAGCAGGATCACGGCAATGGGAGTCTTGATAAGGAATGCCACTGGGAAGAAATACCACCAGCCTTTGATGCTGTAGGTGCCCGCGAAGAACCCGCTGCGCTTCTGTGCCTTCACCTGCCCGAGCAGGAAGCCCTGGACATACGCGTTTGGCAGCAGCCGATGTTCATCAACCCACCCGACAGCCTTCGCGAGCAGCGGGGCACGTTGAAGAATAATGGGATCCTGTTGGAAATCCCAACGCCAGGTGGGAGAAGCCGAGGGAAGGTAGCGGAAGTCGTAGACTGCCCAAATTGCCAACCACGTTGCAGCGGCGAGCATGGCAACGATAGACAACGTGATTGCCAGTTTTCCCACACGATTGCGCGCAACCGATTGCCGGCCAAGAGACACCACCCATGGTTTTTCCTGGAAGGTGCGCACCACGAGCAATGCCAGAACAATCGGGCCGAGTAAGAGTGCCGAGAATTTGCTGACCTGAGCGAGCACGAAGAACCCGGCCAGTCCGCACAGGTTACTGAAACTCAACAACCGCGTCGTCCGCCAGAGGAAATACATTGTGCCAAAGATGAAACAGGTCACACCAAAATCAGTTGTGACCAGACGCGCATGAGCCAGGAGATTCGGTTCAACAGTGTACAACCCCAACACCATCGTAGCGGGCCAGAACCCCAGTAGTTCGCGGGTCCAACAGAACAGCAATACGCCCAGCAATACGCCCAGCACCACGATCATAAACCGCGCCAGGTACAAGAGGCGGTCGGCATCGTTCGCGACATAAAATACGTCGTGGCAGAAGAAGAACTGCCCCTGCGTCACCCATGAATAGGGCGTAGTTTGGTCGATCTTCGAGCGGTCCACTTTGATGTCATTCACTGCCAGGAGCGGCAAGGCAGCCCACATACGGATGAAGGGCGGATGCTCCGGATCAGTGCGATAGTCGTGAAACCGGAGGGCGTTGTATCCCGCGACCACGTGTTGCGGTTCATCCCAGGTTGCCGACTCACGCGTGTAGCTGCTGACGGTCAGGGCAATGAAAACAGCCGCGAAGACGAGCAAAGTGATGGCGGAGCGACGCCATTCGGGGACGTTCATGGCCGCGAATTGTACCACCAATTGGTTTCGACCCAATAGACGTGAATCGAGTAACCAATGGTGGCAGTTGGCTCCCGCTCCAACAAAGGCGCATAGAATTCACGCTGCGATTCGTCCTGCCGCACGCCGTGCAGATTCTGTACGCTCACGGCAACATAGCCGGGCAGACGCGGCTCCGTAATTTGCGCCCCCAGGAACGACGGCGACCCCAGCAATCGTGCGCCGCGAATCCCGTAGTAGGCAGGATCCGCCGTGCCGAAATAACTGAGGTTGATCTCTTCGACATGGTGCGCGTCCATCCAGCGCCTCAGGGGCTTGAGATCCTGGCCCCAATCGAGGTTGGAGTCGAGCAGTACCAGATGGCCGTTTGCGGGTCCGCGGATGAGTTGATTGAAGAACGCCAGGTAATGAGGATAGACTAGGGCAAGTTCGACAGAGGCCACCGCAATGGGCGCCAGGAGGAAAAGGGGACGCCACCGTACGCGCATTTCTTCCAGGGTAAATCCGCAGACCAACAGGGCCAACGGGTAGATGGGTAGGAGGTGGCGCAGACCGATGTTGAGATGCGCCATCATCGCGACCCCAAGATAGATTAGCATTGGCAGAACGATAAATGCGTCCTCACTCTTCCAGCGGGTGCGTGTTTTCATGCTGAGTACCAGACCGCAAGTAAAAAGGAAAAGCACGGTAAGCGATGTCTTCACCAGGAATGCCACGGGAAAATAATACCACCAACCGGTGCGACTGAATTCGCCCGCCAGATAGGCCGAGCGTCGCTGGGCCTTTACCTGGGCGAGGACCAGACTGCGCGCATAGGTGTCTGGCAGGAGCCGATGTTCGTCGAACCAATTGGCGATGACCCACGTGGTACGCACACGGTCGAGGAGTTGCGGGTTCTTCTGCAAGAGAATGAGGTCGGCGCCGGGGACCGTCGGGCCGTAGTGGAAGTCGTAAACTGCCCAGACAGCGATGTACGAGCTGACCGCCAGGAGCAAAACGATGGCGACCATCGTGAGCAGCTTGGCCCGAAGCGAGCGGAGTTCGCCTCGGCTGCCAAACTGGTGGGGCCAGGCGGCTCGGCGCAGAAAGCGCAGCACTAACAGCAGCGCAACAATCGGCCCGAGCACCAGCCCGGAGAATTTGGAAACTTGCGCGAGCGCGAAAAAGATGGCCAGGCCCGCGACGTTGCTGATGGTCAACATACGGGACAGGCGCCAGAGGAAGTAGAGCGCGCCGAAGATGAAGCAGGTCACACCGAGGTCCGTCGTTACCATGCCGGAGTGGGCGAGAATATTCGGTTCGAGGCAGTACAGCGTGAGGACGGCGGCTGCCGTCCAAAAGCCGAAGAGTTCCTTCGCCCAACTAAAGACGAGCACGCCCAACACGATGCCGAGCAGGACAGTCATGAACCGGGCGCGATAGAGCAGGTGGTCGGCATCGTTGATCTCGTAAAGGAAGTGATGGCTGAAATCCCAGGCCTGCCCCGTCTGCCACGAGACGGTATTGGTATCGAGCCGCACGTCGGGCATGGCCAACAACGGCAGCGCAGCCCACAAGCGCAGGAACGGCGGATGTTCCGGGTCGAGACGGTAATCGTGGAGGCGGAGCGCCGTGTAGCCGGCGGTCAAATGTTGTGGCTCGTCAACAGTCGCAGAATGCTGTGTGTAGCTGCTGACAGTCAGCGCAATGAAGATTGCGGCAAACACACACAACACGAGCGTTGTCCGAATCCATGGTCGATCCATTGTGCAGATTGTACCGAGTGGCGGCAGTCCCGACCACAAAAACCGTGCGCGAACAGCAAACTCTGCCGGTTACAGCCCGAGATTGGTGCCGAGAACGGGCTTCGCATCTTTTTCGATGATGATGTCCTTGACCGTCTTGCCGGACGGAATCATCGGCAGCACGTGCTCCGTGAAAGGCACAATGACATCGAGGACGTACGGCTCCTTCGACTCCAGCATCCGCTTCATCGCCGCGCGTAATTCGCTCTTGCGCGTCACGCGTTCGGCGGGAACGTTGAAGCCCTTCGCGATCGCGACGTAGTCCGGGTAAACCTTGTGCGGGTTTTGCGGGTCGCCGAGATAGGTGTGGCCACGGTTCGAATCATAAAAACGATCTTCCCACTGCACAACCATGCCGAGATGCTGGTTGTTGAGGACCAGCGCCTTCGCCGCGATCCGCTCGATGTGCGCCGTCGCCAACTCCTGGATGTTCATCAAAAATGACCCGTCGCCGTCGATGTCCACGACCTCCTTGTTGGGGAACGCGACCTTCGCGCCCATCGCCGCGGGATAGCCGTAGCCCATCGCGCCGAGCCCCGCCGATGTCAGGAACGAGCGCGGATGCTTGAACTTGTAATACTGTCCCGCCCACATCTGGTGCTGGCCGACGCCCGTGGTGAGGATCGCCTCGCCCTTGGTTAATTCGCTGAGCAACTCGACCACATACTGCGGCATGACGATCTCGTTGACGTCGCCCTTGAGGAAATCGCGGACGTATTGCGATTTCAAGACCTCATCGGTAACGCGATAGCGGAAGGGGTACTGCTTCTTCCACTCCGCGATCTGCGTGTGCCACGCCTTGAACTGTTGCTTGCCTTTGACAACCCGGTTGAGTTGTTGCAACGCGTACTTGATGTCGCTGACGATCGGCAGATGCGCGACCTTGTTCTTGTTGATCTCACTCGGGTCGACGTCGATGTGGACGATGGTCCCGTGCTTGGCGAACTCGCTGACCTTGCCGGTGACGCGGTCGTCAAAACGGACGCCGAGCGCCAACAGCAAATCGGATTTGTCGACCGCATAATTCGCGGTGACAGTGCCGTGCATGCCCAGCCAGCTCATCGAAAGTTCGTGGTCGGTCGGAATCGCGCCGATGCCCATCAACGTCGTGGCGATCGGGATGCCCGTTTTCTCAACGAACGCCAGCAGTTCCTCGTGTGCGTTGGATGAGATGATGCCGCCGCCCGCGTAGATGACAGGGCGTTCGCTCTTTTCAATGAGCCCGGCGATCTCGTTGACCGCGATGTCGCTGATCTTCTTGTCCGGATTGTACCCGCGCAGATTGATCTTCTCGGGGTAAACCGGCTTACACATGCTCTGCTGCACGTCCTTCGGGATATCGATCCAGACCGGACCGGGCCGACCTGTGTTCGCGATATAGAACGCCTCTTTGACGACGCGCGGGATGTCCTCGACGTTCATGACGAGGTAACTGTGCTTGACGATGGGCAACGCCAGACCAAATACATCCGTCTCTTGGAACGCGCCCTTGCCGATCATTGGCCGCGGAACCTGGCCCGTGATCAAAATCAGCGGAATCGAATCCATGTAGGCGTCGGCAACGCCCGTGACCAGGTTCGTTGCGCCGGGCCCGCTGGTGGCAATGGCGACGCCGCATTTGCCGCTCGCGCGGGCGTAACCCTCGGCGGCGAACGCGCCCCCCTGCTCGTGGCGCGGCAAAACCGTGCGAATGATCTTCGAGCGGGTCAGCGCCTGGTGCATCTCCATGCTCGCGCCGCCGGGATACGCAAACACTGCGTCCACACCCTCGCGTTCGAGGCATTTGACGAGGATATCCGCACCGCGCATGGGCGCGTGCGATTCAGCGCCGAGTTCGACAATCGGCGCGGCAGTTTTCGCCCGGCTCTTGGCCGAGGTATTTGCGTGTTTATTCATCGGAATCTCAATTCCTTCTAGGAACCACTGGTGCCCTAGCAGGGAAGGACTTATACACCAAATCCCTCCCTCGGGCAATCCAAATTGGATATACAATGTCTGGCACCGGACCCGAGCCTGTTGTAGCTGCGCTTCTGTGAAGCGCAGGGGCAGATGGGGGAACGGTTCGCAATGCCTTTATCCACGGTGATTTTCTCCCAAAACGACCCTAAAAGTCTTCCAAAACCCCTCACCGGTGGGTTCGTTTGGTAGAATGGCATGTTTCTTTCGAGCTGCGCACAGCAGCGAATCCGCCATAGCGCAAAGCGCGACGGCGAAAGCGCCCTCGCGAAGTAGGCTCTCTCATCGCAAATACTCACACCTCGAACGATACCATTATCGGAATACGATGTCTAGAGCTTTAATGAGGCTCTCCTCTCTGGCCGCGCTTGCTGATATTCTCAGGGGGTTGGAAGTCGGATTCGCGCCAGAATTTGCTCGTTGAGCTATTCCTTCAGTGGCAGATTAGTTGGTCACCATGCGCACGCCAATCCTCTACACTGACCTGGCCCGATACTACGACCTGATCTATTCGTGGAAGGACTACCAGAAAGAGGCCGCTACCATTCAGCGGCTGATTACGAAATACAAGAGGTCGAAAGGATACGACTTGCTGGAAGTCGCTTGTGGGACGGGAAAGCACATTCAGTACCTGAAAGATAAGTTCCGCGTGCTGGGAACCGATATCAGTACTGGGATGCTGCGTGTCGCCCGTCAGAACATCAAAGGCGTTCGGTTCCAACGGGCGGATATGGTCACGCTCAATCTCGAAAAACAATTCGACGTGATCGTCTGCCTGTTCAGTTCGATCGGATATGTAAAGACCGCCGCCGACTTGAAACGCACCTTGCTGAATTTTGGAGGCCACTTGAAGAAAGGCGGCGTGGTCATCATCGAACCGTGGCTGACGAAAGAAATCTTCAAAAAAGGTCTTCCGCACATGACAACCTATGGCGACGATGACATCAAAATCGCGCGGCTGGACGTTTCTAAAGCCCGCGGCAATGTCTCCATCCTCGAGATGCATTATCTCGTCGCCGAAAAGGACAAAACGGTGAGGCATTTTGTTGATCGCCATGAACTCAGCATGTTTGAACCACGACAGATTCTTCGATTCATGCGACAGGCAGGACTCCGTGCGAAGTTTGTCCGAAATGGTTTGATGAAGGGCAGGGGACTCTACATCGGAGTCAAGTAGGGGAAATGGTGGTGAGTGAACACCACTTCACATTTTGAATCGACTTCGCCTCGCGGAACCCCTACAAGACTTCTGTATCAGGCCGAGCCGACGACATGAACGGCCCACCAACACCAGTCCCGCCAAATCGGAAGACACGCTGTCTCAAGATCGTTCTGCTTATCTTCGTGGGCTTCATCGCGATGTACTTTGTTTATCGCTACCATTTGTCGCGCGAGATTCAGGCAAGAATCGATGCAATCCATCACGCAGGGTTTCCGGCGACGTCCGCCGAGCTCGATAAGTGGTATCCACAACCGCCTGCCGGCGAAAATGCCGCCGATGTTTTCCGGGAGGCGTTCGCGCACTCTGCGATGTGGACCAACAAAGATGCGCAATTCTCCATGCCCGCCGATGCCAAAGACAGAAAAAAATTCTCCTCTCCTCCGAAGTCGAAGCGCGACCTGTTGCCCGTCGTTGGATCGTCCAGGCTTCCGCCAAGGACGGAACCGTTGGCACCCGAGATGCAGAAGTTGGTCGCCGAGTATCTTTCCGAAAACGCGGAGGCGTTACGACTCCTTCACCAAGCGGCCTCGATGAAATCCTGCCGCTACCCCATCGACTTGGCCAACGGTGTGAGGACGCTTCTGCCCCATCTGACTTCTGTTCGTCAGGCCGCACGGCTGCTCGAACTCGAGGCGATTCAATACACGGAGGAACAACAACCACAGTCGGCAGTCGAATCCGTTGTCGCTTCACTGGGTGTAGCGCGGTCGTTGAATCAGGAACCGACTCTCATCTCCTACCTCGTTCACATCGCGTGTCAGGACATCACCTTGGACAGTCTTGAACGCATCCTCAATAGAATGCCCCTAACAGATACGCAACTCGCGAAGCTGGCCGCCGCGATTGAAGAATCGGAGAACCACCTGGCGTTTACACGGGCGTTTGCTGGGGAACGTTGCATGCACGTTGATGTTTTTCGCGGTGTACGCAAGGGAAGGATTCCTCCCAACGAGTTGCCGTACACGGAGAATGGAGACGCATTTAGGCCTCGCTTCCTGACCGCAGTATACACCGCGACGGGCCTACCGGAACTGGATGAGAGAGAGTATCTCGACAATATGGAACGCTATGTGAAGGCAACGCACCTTCTGCCCCCAGAAAGCATTGAAGCCTTCCATGCTGTGAATGAGAAGCTGGAACACCTAAGCCGATGGCGCTTCGTCTCCCGCAGGGTACTACCCATCCTCGGTAGTGCAGTGAATAAACCGGCGCGAAGCGACGCGAAGATCCGCGACGCACAAGCTGCCCTTGCCGTCGAACGTTATCGACTCGCCAACGGCAAGCTTCCAATCCAACTCGACGATCTCGTCCCCACGTTCCTCCCGTCCGTTCCCACCGACCCGTTCGATGGAAAACCACTCCGTTACAAAACGCTCACGAAAGGCTACGTGGTTTACAGTGTCGGCGACGACCGTGAAGACAACGGTGGTGCGGAGAAGGACAACAAAGGCGTAAGCTACGTTCCCGGCACGGACATTACCTTTACCGTCGAACGATAGGCAGAATTGGGGACGGCTCTCAGCCGTTGAAGAAATGCGGCAGCCAATGGTAAAGCCCGTGCCAAATCCGAATGACACCTTGCGTAGATTCCACGGCTTGCCACGAACAAAAAGCGCACAGCGCGGCCAATTTAATCCATTCGATCCAATGCCTTCGCCGAAATAGATGCACGAAAACAATGATGGCGAGCGGCCAAAAGATCAGTCCCGCATGACAAAGAATTATTCCGGCCACAAATCTGAATTTACCGAGCGGACTGGCCCAGGGTGTCAGTGACCGGGGGATGAAATACCACACGGGCCCGGTAAGCAGGATGATCAAAATCAATAAGATGATGGCGTTGGACACCTTGGCGGCTAGTGAGCTGGGTATTGTTTCGTCTTCCTTGCGATTGGAGTCATACCAAATCTTTTCCACGGCCGACCGCTGTGTGAGTGTCCTCCAGGGGCAAAACACCGCGCGGGCGATGAAGGCCACCACTTGGAGTCCCGACAGTGTGCGGAGACGGCGCGCGGAGGTGAGAACCGGTTTCCAAACCACGATAAACCGGCCTTGCCGTTTCAGCGCCAGGGCGAACACGCCCTCCTCGGCGCAATAAAAACGTTCGTCGAAACCGCCGGTCGCGTGAAAAGCCTCGCGTGTGCAATACATGAAAGCCCCGCCAGTGAATCCGATGAGTTTCGTACCGATACCCATGCCAATGCCGATCAAAAAAGATAGGAGCCGGATGAAAGGGGACGCAACCCCATCGAATAGCGTCGGCGCGCCTCCGCCTACCGCGCCTCGGTCCATGTAGCGCAACGCCGCAGCGACGGTGCGCGGATTGATCGTTGTGTCCGCGTCGACAAAGAACAACCGGTCGCCGCGCGCCGCGCGTCCACCGGAATTGCGCGTGGCGGCGATCTGTCGATGGTTGACCGGCACTACGGTCGCCTGGTGCCGGCGGGCGATCTCCGCCGTGGCGTCGGTCGAGGCATCGTCCACCACGATGATCTCATACGGCTGGCCCACGGTGCCGGCGGAATCGTGGATCGCCTGCAAGGTTCGCCCGATAACAGCCTGCTCGTTATGCGCGGGGACGATGAACGAGATCACAACCATTTGACCAACTCGGACGCCTTTCGTTTTGCTCCGGGCAAACCTTTTCCGTCGCGCCATTACGAAGCGCGATTCGCGTCGGGTTTCAGTGTGAGACAATGCATCTGGCCAATTGCGTCTCTGCATCTCATTCTGGTAGTTAGTCCTGCGATAAAGGCGTTGTCATCTCGACTTCAACATCGCAATTGGGAGCCGGGTGAGCGTAGTATAACGGTAGCGAGAGAACCGGTTCACGATGACTGCGATACGCATTTTTTCCAATCCCTTCGTTCGAACCAAACGAGGGTTTCTGATTCCGGCCGTCGGCGGCCTCTTCCTTTTCGGCTTGCTCGGGGCCGCGACTCCGCCGACGTACGGCCAAACCTTGTCGCTCGTCTGGAGCGACGAGTTCAACAGCGCCACCAGTTCCAATGTCGACACGACCAAGTGGACATTCGATACCGGCAATGGCGACAACAACGCGGCTGGCCCCGGCTGGGGCAATGATGAGCTGGAGTTCTACACCGGGCGCACCAACAACGCTTACGTTGCCAACGGCGTGCTCCATATCCGCGCCCAAATAGAGAACACCAACGGATTCCGCTATACCTCCGCCCGCCTGAAGACCCAGGGCCTGTTTAATACGCTCTACGGGCGCATCGAGTGGCGCGCCAAACTGCCCGCCGGCGTCGGCATGTGGCCGGCGCTCTGGATGCTGGGGGCGAACATCGACACGTTTCCCTGGCCGGGCTGCGGCGAAATCGATGTGGTGGAAAGTAATGGGGCGTACCCATATTATGTGCAAGGAAGCATCCATGCCGGCGGAAGCGGCGCGACCGGTTATTTCGTTTTTAACAATTACGGTGATACCGCCAACTTCCATGTTTACGATCTGGATTGGACGGTCAACGCGATCACGTGGTCTGTCGATGGCTCGCCTTACGAAACCCAAACCAACTGGATTAGCTCCACAGGGAACCCTTATCCGTTTCCCTTTAACCAGCCATTTTTCCTGCTCATGAACCTCGCCACGGGCGGCGATTACGTTGGCAATCCGGACACCGGCAGCATCGATGCCGGCCTGCCCAACGAAATGCAGGTGGATTACGTCCGGGTTTACCAGGTCCCTCCGCCCGTAAACCCTTTGGTTGTATCGATCACTCCCAACAACGGCTGCGCGAGTGGTGGGACACCGATTACGATCGGCGGCGTGAACTTTCAAAGCGGCTCCACCATCACCATGAACGGCGTAAACGCCACGGGTGTGGCCTTTGTCAATTCCAACACCCTGACAGCCGTCACGGCCGCCAACTTGCAGGGAACGTACAATGTCGTGGTCAAGACTCCCGGCAAGCCTCCGACAACGCTCACCAACGGATTTACCTATGCCGGCCCGTTGGTTTTCGGTGGGCCGAACAGCCTCACCCCGGCGATTGAAGGCGCGACGTTGAGCTGGTCTGCGGCGTCGGGCGCGGCGCCACTCACCTATAGCGTCTACGAAGCGACCAATAGCGGCGGGGAGATCAATCCGTTGCTGACCACCAATGCCTTGGCGGTATACCTTCCGCTCTATCCGGGGAGCAACAGCCCGATCACGTACTTCTTCAAGGTGAAGGCGTTTGACAATTGCGGCGGCCTCGACACCAATCACGTCGAGCTGTCTGTCCAGCCACTCCTCGACCCCGCCAAGAGCCAGGTGGGCGACGGGATTCCCAATAGCTGGAAGCTACAATACGGCTTCAGTCCCTTCGATCCCACTGTCGCAGCCGGCGACCCCGACGGCGACGGCCTGTCCAATCTTCAGGAATTCCTCGACGGTACCAATCCACGGGACAGCGCTTCTCCGTTCCATGTTATGGGGATCACATTGCAAGGCCCGGATGTGTTGATCACGTGGCAGTCAATGGGCGGAATGACGAACGCCGTGGAGTCCACGCCCAACCCCGGCGGCGGCTGGTCCAACATCAGCGGAAACATCGTCATCACCGGCATTGGCCTCGCGACGACAAACTATCTCGACGCAGGCGCAGTCACCAACACCCCTGCCAACTACTACCGCGTACGCCTCGTGCCCTGAATGATAGCGGCTTGATTTCGTGGTGAGCGCCGTTTATACCTCCGGCCATGAATCCCCGTTGCCTTAGCCTGCTTCTCTTTTTTCTGGCGAACTTCGCCAACGCACAGACGCTCCAATTCGCCCAACTCGGTGATTTCAAGTTGGAAAGCGGCGAGGTCATTCGCGACTGCCGCATTGGCTATCGAACATTCGGCACGCTCAACAGCAACCAGTCAAACGCGGTCCTCTTTCCCACGTGGGCTTTGGGAACGACCGAGCAGCTCATCGGCAACATCGGGTCCAACAAGCTCGTGGACAGCACCAAGTACTTCGTCATCGCCGTCGACGCGCTCGCCAATGGCGTCTCATCATCGCCGTCGAACAGCCAGTTGCAGCCGCGTATGAAATTCCCGAAAATCACCATCCGCGACATGGTCAACACCCAGCATGAACTCCTGACGAAAACTCTGCACTTGAATCACGTAAGGGCCGTCATGGGAATCTCGATGGGCGGCATGCAGACCTTCCAATGGATCGTCTCGTATCCCGATTTCATGGACAAGGCGATCCCGATCGTCGGTTCGCCACGGCCCACGCCCTACGACCTCGTTTTCATCCGCGCACAACTCCGCGCGATCACCAACGATCCCGACTGGAACAACGGGAACTACACCAACAATCCCGCGCGCGTGGCCGAAGCTGAATTCTTCGCATTAATTCTCACCACTCCTGACGAATACAACCACCACATGACGCGCGAGCGGTTCGCCGAGGAATTGGACAAGGCCAGGAACACCCTCGGCTTTGACTCAAACGACAAAATTCGTCAGTTGCAGGCCATCATGGCGCTGGACATCTCGACTTCGTTCGGCGGGTCCATGGAGCGCGCGGCAGCCGCGGTAAAGGCCAAACTGTTGGTCATCTCCGCCGTGAAAGATCGCGCCGTCAATCCCGTCCCGGCATTGGACTTCGCCCGCCTCCTGCACGCGCAGACGCTGGTGCTGGAAAGCGACTGCGGCCATCTTTCCCCCGGCTGTGAATCCCAAGTGGTCAACCAATTGGTAGGTGATTTTCTGGGACAGTGACGCAACCATGAATTCCAGCGTCCGCAATCTTCTCTATCGTAGTCCGCAGCTCTACGAGTTGGTGTACCCGGAGCCGAACGACGAGACGCCGAGCATGTGCCGTCGTTTGTTTACGCGTTATCTCGCCCAACCACCGCGATCGATCCTCGACATCGGCTGCGGCACCGGTCGCGATCTGGATTCTCTTTCCAAAGAGTGTCCCGATTGTTGGGGTGTGGATTATCTGCCGGAGACGATTGAGTTCGCAAAGGAGCGGCGGCCACACCTCCACCTTCAAGCGGGTGATATGCGCGCGATTCGCCTGGGTCGCACCTTCGACGTGGTCATGTGCATGGGGTCCGCTTTCACGTATGCGCTCACCGCGGTGGATATCGGCCGGACGTTGGACACGTTCGTGGAGCATTCGCATCCCGGCACGCTGCTCATACTCGACATCAACAACGCGGCCAGTTACCTCGGCGGCGGACATTTCAAGCCGACTACGGAGTTCCGCGTCAATGTGCCGGGCTTCACGGCCCATGCGCGCGCTACCCACAGTTTCGACCGACACAAGCAGCTTTTGGTGAGACATCGGATTTGGACCATCGAGGGACAGGGCGAGGTGGAAGACTTTTGCGAGTACCGCCTCTTCTTCCCGTCGGAGCTTGAGCATTTGCTAGCGGAACGGGGCTATCGACTGGCCGGGATGTTTGACAATATGCAACTGGAAGAGACCGAATTGAGCAAACCGCGACTTTATGTGGCCGCGATTTTTCAACCCCAAGACTCTGGAGTTGATGAATTGAGCGCCCCAGCCTAAAAGGCTATAGGCAATTATGCGAAACTCCCGCGGCATTGTTCTCGCAGTTCTCATCTTGGGGGCAGGGTGTTCAAGGGCGCCGCAGATCACCATCAGCAACCTTTCGGATGTTACTCTAAGCAATGTTCTAGTTTCCGGTTCTGGATTTTCAGAGCGGATCGGTAATATCGCTCCGCGCGCCGATTTCAAACTCACGGTACATCCTGTCGGCGACTCTGGAATACGAGTGGCATTTGACGCGAGTGGCCAGCACATCGATTCTGGTGAGCAGGATTATATAGAGCCAAGTGGTGGCTATCGAGCGTCGGTCGTCGTTGGTCCAGATCTAAAGGTTTCTGCCAGTTCCAAACTTTAATCATCGCGTCCCTGCCGAGACTTGATTCACCTCGCATCTACCGTTAGCCTAAGGGCGTGGATCCCATTTACCAGCAACTGGCCGGGCTTCTGGAACGCAAGGAGCGGCTGGCGTTTGCGGTGCTCGTGGAGACCAAGGGCTCAACCCCGCAGAAATGCGGGGCTAAGGCCATCTTCCTGCCCGATGGACGGATCATCGGGACGCTGGGCGGCGGCTGTCTCGAAGCGGAGACACGACAGAAAGCCCTGCGTGCCATCGAAACTGGCGAGTCGTTTTCATTTCGTGCCGTGCTTGATGACGATTTTGGGTGGGACGACGGACTGATCTGCGGCGGCTCGGTACAGACGTTCGTGCAGCCGGACCCGCGTAGCGCCAAAGTCTGGCAGGCGTTGCTGGCGGAGCCGTCAAAGCGACAGCGCCGCGTACTGGCCACCATCACGACCGGCGACCACGCCGGCAGACGGGCCCTGTTTGCCGGTAGCGAACTCGTCGCCGCCGACGATCTGCCGGCCGATTTGCTTTCTGAACTTTCTACCAAGTGCGCCACTTTACTTTCAGTGTCTGAACCAGAGCCTCTATCTCTCACTCTTCAGCCATCATCGCTTTCCGTTTACCTCGAACCCATCCTCCCACATCCCGTCCTCGTCATTTGCGGCGGGGGCCACATCGGTTGCGCGGTCGGCAAACTCGCCGCTTGGAGCGGTTTTGACGTGGTAGCCGTCGACGACCGCGCCTCGTTCGCGAACAAAGAACGCTTCCCGGACGCGAAGCAAATCATTGTCGATGATCCGGAAAAAGTAATGAAGGATTTCCCGGTCGACGCCGACACGTACCTATGCATTGTCACCCGCGGACACAAACACGACGCGGTGATTCTCAAGGAGGTTATCCACAAACCCGCGGCCTACATCGGCATGATCGGCAGCAAACGCAAAGTGCGCACGGTCATGGAGGGCTTCATCGAGGAAGGCGTCGCCACAGCCGAGGATTTTCGGCGCATTCGCACCCCCATGGGACTGGCCATCCACTCGCTGACAGTCGAGGAGATTGCCGTCAGCGTGCTCGCGGAATTGATCGCGGTGCGGCGCGGCGCGCGGAACTTTGTACCGCTCTCGGTGACCAATCAACTTGCCGATAAAATGCTGGGCAAGCCGGCCGGCGAAGCGGAATGAACGTCGCCATCATTCTCGCCGCCGGCGAATCGCGTCGCATGGGCCGGCCCAAGCAGCTTCTCGCGTTCGGTGGCAAGACCATGCTCGAATGCGTGATCGATGCGTTTCAAACACCGCGGGTGGACGAGGTTCGGGTGGTATTGGGTTACAAGGCGGACGAGATCGCGGAAAAAATCGCGTACACTTCGTGCAAGATCCTGAAGAATGACCGCTACCCGCTGGGCATGTTCACGTCCATGCAGGCGGGACTGCGCGAACTTCCAAAGGAAACCAGAATCGTATTGATCGCTATCTGCGACCAGCCACGGTTGAAACGTGAGACGGTAGAAACACTCATTGAGGAATTCGAAAAGAGGCACCACAAGATTTTGATACCATCCTACAGCGGGCGACAGGGGCATCCGCCATTGTTCCGCGCGGAGTACGCGAAAGAGATTTTGGCAATGGACGAATCGATGACCTTGAAACATTTCTACGGGGAGCACGCCGATGACATCGAAAGGCTGGTGGTCGAGGACGAAGGCGTCTTGATCGACATCGATGACCGTGAGACTTACGAACGTGAGTTGAAAAAACACTGATGACCGGCAACTTTGAAATCTTGGCGCATGACCCCAAGACGTCTGCCCGATGCGGTCGGTTGCACACGGCCCACGGTATCGTCGAGACACCCATCTTCATGCCGGTGGGGACCCAGGCGACCGTGAAGTGTATGACGCCTGATGAACTCCGCGAACTGAACGCGCAGATCATCCTCAGTAACACCTACCACCTCGTCATTCGCCCCGGCACGGACCTGATCGCCAAGGCGGGCGGCCTGCACAAATTCATGAACTGGGACGGGCCTATTCTTACCGATAGCGGTGGCTATCAGGTCTTTTCACTGGCGAAACTGCGTAAGATCTCCCCGGAGGGTGTGGAGTTTCAGTCGCATGTGGACGGCGCGACGCTGTTCCTCGGCCCCGTCGAATCCATGGCCGCACAGGCCGCATTGGGCAGCGATATCGTGATGGCGTTCGATGAGTGTCCGCACTGGCCGTGTGATCGAGAATACGCTTGCAGAAGCCTGGAGCTGACATTACAGTGGGCAGCCCGCTGTCGAGAGCAACAGTTGTCCGACGGCCAACTGCTCTTTGGAATTGTGCAGGGAAGCGTGTTTGCCGATTTGCGGGAGCGCAGTGCGCGTGAGTTGGCGGCGCTGGGTTTTGACGGTTATGCCATCGGCGGTGTCAGTGTCGGGGAACCACCGGCGGAGATGGTGCGGCAGGTGGAGATGGCGGTGCCGTTTCTGCCGCAGGACCGGCCCCGCTACTTGATGGGCGTCGGTACGCCGCCGCAGATCCTGGAAATGATCGCGCGGGGTGTGGACATGTTTGATTGCGTGTTGCCGACCCGCGTGGCGCGCAACGGGACGATTTTTACGGCGCGGGGAACGTATGCGATCAAGAACGCGCGGTATCGCGAAGACTTCGGGCCGTTGGAGGAAGGTTGTGGATGTTACGCGTGCCGCAATTTCACGCGCGCGTACATTCGTCATTTGTTCCGCACGAGCGAGATCCTCGGGTTGCGGCTGATGACGTGGCACAATCTGCACCTGTACCTGGGCACATTGCGCCGCGCGCGGGAAGCGATTGCCGCGGGGGTTTTTGAAGAATTTCGGCGGGGATTTACAGCGACATATACGGAAGGAATCGAAGTAGATGAGATTGTTTGAACTATTGGCCATGGGGGCGCCGCCGGGGACCGAACAGGACCCGCGCGCGGGCATTCTCAACATGGTTTTCATGGTCGTGATGGTCGTCGTGATGTTTTACTTCCTGCTGTTTCGTCCCCAGCAGAAGCAACGCAAGGAGCAGGAGGAATTGCTCAAGAACGTCAAGACCGGTGACAAGGTTCTCCTAAACAGCGGCATTTTCGGGATCGTCTCGAACGTCAAGGACAAGTCGCTGATGGTAAAGATCGCCGACAACGTGAAGATTGAAGTGCTGAAAACCGCCGTTGGTTCCGTCGTCCAGAAATCCGCGGAGCTGGAAGCCGCCGTCTCATCCCAGAAATAACCCAAGCCATCATGAACAAGACATTCCCCTGGAAATCCACTTTGGTCGCCGCCGTCCTCGCCCTTGCCATCTGGTCGATCTTTCAAAATGGTATCAAGCAGGGACTGGACCTCAAGGGCGGCACGTCATTCCTCCTGCAAATGGACCTCTCCAAGATCGACTCCACCGGTCGCGCGACGGCGCTCGGGCAGGCAGTGGAGATCATTCACAAGCGGTTGGACCGGTACGGCGTTGCGGAGCCGGTCATCCAGCCAATCCCACCGGACCGGATTCTCGCCCAGTTGCCGGGCTTGGACGAAGCGAAACGGGTTGAAGCGCGCCAGACCATCGAACGCAAGGCCGGCCTCGAGTTTCAGCTTGTCCATGAGGACAACGAAAAGTTGGCAGCGGAAGCTCTTTCCGATCCGCGCTTCGTGGAGCCGGTCGGGTACAAGAAACTGGTGCACGAAGACAGCCGCAACGGACAGCCGACCAAGCGTGTCTATTTTGTGAAGGTCCGTCCGGAAATGACCGGCAAGCACGTGGCCCGGGCATTCGTCCAGTACGATGACGTCGGGCGGCCCTATGTGGCGATGGGCTTCGACCCGGAAGGGACGGCGATTTTCGGCCGGGTCACCTCGGCAAATGTCGGTCGGCAACTGGCCATCGTGTTGGATGGCGAGCTTTACTCCGCACCGACGATCCAGGACGCGATTATGGGCGGCAACGCGCAAATTACCGGCAGTTTCAGCCTCAGTGAGGCGCAGGAGTTGGCCAATATACTGGAAAATCCACTCGAAGCGCCTGTCAAGGTCATCGAAACCCGCAGCGTCGACCCCACACTGGGCCGCGACTCTGTCAGGAGTGGCGTTCGGGCCGCGCTAATCGGCGCAGCGGCGGTGATTATTTTCATGGCGGCGTACTATCTCGTGGCGGGCGTAGTCGCGAACGTGGCACTGGCGCTGAACATCCTCATCACGGTGGGTGTGCTGGCCATGTTCAAGTTCACACTGACGCTGCCCGGTATCGCCGGCATTGTGCTGACCATCGGCATGGCGGTGGACACCAACGTGCTGATCTATGAGCGCGTCCGTGAGGAACTCGCCAGCGGCAAGCCGTTGCGCGCGGCCATCGCCGCGGCCTATTCCCGCGCCTTTCGCGTGATTTTCGACGCGCACTTTACCGCGATCCTGACGGCCGCCATCCTGATCTCCATGGGCAGCGGCCCGGTCAAGGGTTTCGGCGTCACACTGGTCATTGGTCTATTGGCCAACCTTTTCTCGGGCGTGTTCGTGACGCGGATCATCTTTGACTGGCTGGTGGCCAAAGGCTGGCTCAAGTCGTTCCAGATGCTCCACGTGTTTCGCCATCTGCCGCACGTGAACTTCCTCGGTGTGTGGAAACTCGCCTTTGCGCTTTCCTGGGCCCTCATTATCACCGGCATGGTTGTGTTCGTGAATCGTGGCGGCCTCAAGGTCGGCGTCGGCGAGGTGTACGGAATCGATTTCAAGGGCGGCGACACGGCAACGCTGGGCTTCAAAGAACGGATGAACGTCGACGAAATCCGGCACAATCTGGAAGCGAATCATTTCGACGAGGCCTACATCCAGTATGAGCGCGATCTGGCGGGCGGCTCGGAAGCCTTGCAATTGCGACTCCCCGAAGGCAAGACAGAAGATGTGGTCAAACATCTTCAGGATGAGTACCCCCAGGCGCAGTTCAAGGTGCTGAGCACGGAACGCGTGGGGGCGATCGTCGGCAAGGAGCTGCTCAACCAGGCGCTTTGGGCCGTGGTGGTCTCGCTCGTCGCCATCATGATTTACATCGCCTTGCGGTTCGGTGAATTGTCCTACGGATTGGGGGCGCTGGTCTCATTGATCCACGACGTGCTGATGACCGTCGGCCTGTTCTGTCTCTGGCCCTGGCCGCATCGCACGTTTTCCATGCCCGTCGTCGCTGCAGTATTGACCCTGATCGGCTATTCGATCAACGACACCATCGTCGTGTTCGACCGGATTCGCGAAACCAAGAAACTCACGGGCGGCAAGCTCAACTACTTTGACCTGATCAACCGCAGCGTGAACGAAACGCTGTCGCGAACAATCCTGACGGCCGGCACGGTATTCCTTTGCTCGGTCGCGCTGTATGGTTTCGGCGGTCGCGTGCTCAATGACTTCGCCTTTTGCTTCGTCGTGGGCGTCTTGACGGGCACCTACTCGTCCATCTACATCGCCAGCCCGGTCGTGCTCTGGTTCCACCGCAAGGAAGCGACCCGCACGAGCAAGGCCGCCATGAAGAAAGCCGAACCGGCGAAGGCGTAAGGCTGTCCGCTGATGAAGCGCTGGGTCATTGCCAACCCCGAACCAGCGCTGGCGGAAACGCTCGCTGGCCAATTACACCTCGCGCTGCCCATCACGCAGGTCCTGATCAATCGCGGTTACCGCACTGCCGAGGCTGCGTCATCTTACCTTAACCCACAATTGCGCCAACTGGGCGATCCATTCGATTTGCCAGATATGGCCGCGGCGGTCGACCGCATCCTCGCCGCGATTACCAACGAGGAGCGCATCGTCATTTATGGCGACTACGATGTGGACGGCGTAACTTCCAGCGCCTTGCTGCAACGCGTCGTGCAGGCGGCGGGAGCGATGGTCGCAAATTTCCTGCCACAGCGCGCGGAAGAAGGTTACGGGCTCAGTGCGGACGGCATCGCGCGTTGCCTCAAGGAGCATAAACCGCAGTTGCTCATCGCGGTGGATTGCGGCACCAGTTCCGTGCGCGAGATCGCTGACCTCCAGAAGCAGGGGGTCGACACGATTGTGCTTGATCACCACGAGCCGCCGGGAGAATTGCCCAAATGCATTGCGTTGGTGAACCCCAAGCGGATCGCCGGGTCAGCGTTGGGCGTCCTGGCCAGCGTCGGGGTTTCGTTCAAGCTCGCGCACGCTCTTTTGAAACACGATAAGCGATTGGCGGAGCGGATCGACCTGCGGGACCACTTGGATCTTGTCGCCGTCGGGACTGTGGCCGACATTGTGCCGTTGACGGGCGAAAACCGCATCCTGGTGAGGGCGGGTCTGGAGCGTCTGCCGGAGACGCAGAAAATCGGGTTACGCGCGTTGATGGAGATTGCGGACGTGCCGGACAAGGTGAGCCCGTATCACATCGGTTTTCGGATGGGACCACGCCTCAACGCCTCCGGGCGTTTGGCGGATGCGATGGCCGCGCTGGAACTGCTGTTGACCAGTGACGCCGCGCGGGCTGCAGAGTTGGCGAAGCTGCTCAATGAGCAAAACGCCAAACGCCAGGGCATTGAAGCGCAGATCACGGAGGAAGCGATTGCCATGGCGCGGGTGCACTCGGGCGACCGGGTACTCGTACTGGCAAGGGAAGGCTGGCATGTGGGTGTCATCGGTATCGTGGCTTCGCGCGTGATGCAGGCCTTCCATCGACCGACGGTGGTGATTGGGATTGAGGACGGGATGGGGAAGGGATCATGCCGGAGCGTGTCCGGCTTCTCGATTGTTGGCGCGCTCCAACATTGCGCGCCGCTGTTGGAAAAATTTGGCGGCCACGAGATGGCAGCGGGACTGAGTGTGAAGGCCGGCAAGGTGGACGAATTGCGCGAGACCTTGAACGAATTTGCCGGGAGAATGCTCAAGGACGAGGATCTGCTGCCGCAGGTGCAGATTGACGCGCAGCTCAAGCTTGATGATCTGGACGCGGATTTTTTCGAGCAACTGGAGCGACTGGAGCCGTGTGGAACGGAAAACCCAACACCCTTGTTCGCCGTGGAAGGAGTACACCTGCGCGGCAAGCCCCGCATCGTTGGCAAGAATCACCTTCGCTTCAGCGTGACGGACGGCGATACAACTGCTCAAGCGATCTGGTGGGGCAGGGGCGACTTCGAGTTTCCCGAAGGCGCGTTTGATGTCGCGTTCACGCCCGAACTGAATGAGTACGGTGGACGGGAAAGCGTCCAGTTGAAAGTGCGGGATATTCGGGGCGCGGTGTAGAGGCGCTTCTGTGAAGCGCCGAAACGAACTACGCCGCCTGGAGCACGCGGGGACTCTTCCGGACCACCCGACCGCTCTTAATGCAGTTGGCGCAGGCTTTGACCCGGCGATTCACGCCATCGATAACGGCGTGAACTACCTGGACATTCGGCTTGAAGATCCTCGGCGTGACCGCCGTCACGTGCTGACCGATACCGCCGGTTTTCTTCGCCTGACCACGGCGGAGGATGTGATTGCCGCGGACCTGACCCTTGCCACAAATTTCGCAACGTCGAGACATAGTAATTTACTCCATATTCCTGTGAGAGCCGCAAACGATAACCAAAGAAGGCCGTGACCGCAAGGGGATTCTGCGCTAGGCCGGTTTGAGTTTGGAAACAACGCGGAACACCAAGGGATTCAACGTGATCGACAACAATGCCCCCGCCAACACCAAATCCCGCCCTTCACCCGGCAGCAGGCCAAGGCTGATCCCCATTCCAACCAGGATAAAGGAAAATTCCCCGATTTGTGCCAGCGCGGCCGATACCGTGAGGGCCGTACCTAGCGGATGGCGCAATGCGACCACGATCCCCAGCGCGGCGAGAAATTTGCCGACAACAATGATCGCCACCACGACGAGCACACGCAGCGGTTCACGCAACAGGATGGTCGGGTCGAAAAGCATTCCGACCGCCACGAAAAAGAGCGCGGCAAACGCGTCCTGTAACGGCTGCAGGTCGGCCGCAGCGCGATGGCTCAGATCGGATTCGTTGATCACCATTCCAGCAAAGAACGCCCCGAGTGCGAACGAGACACCGAAAAGCTCCGCCGAACCAAACGCCACACCGAGAGCCAGCGCGATCACGGCCAGCGTGAACAACTCGCGCGATCCGGTACGTTCCACTTGTTTCAACAACCACGGCACCACGCGCGGTCCCAGCAGCAGGATGAGAAGAACAAATAACGCGACCCGGCCAAGTGTCAGTCCGAGTGCTACCCACAGATTGGCGGGCGCATCACCATGGCCCGTATCCGCAGGATCTCCACCAAGCGCGCCCGCGAGGGCCGGCAGCAGGACCAACGTCAGGACCATCGCCAAATCCTCAACCACCAACCAGCCGACGGCAATCTGGCCGTCACGTGACTTCAAATTGCCCTGGGCTTCAAGCTGGCGCAACAGGACAACCGTACTCGCAACCGACAGCGCCAGCCCGAACACCAATCCGGCTCCGATTGTCCAGCCCCATACGAGAGCGACCCCGGCACCCAGCGCCGTCGCGATTGCTATCTGCGTCAGCGCGCCCGGTATGGCGATGGCGCGCACCGCCAGCAGGTCGTGAACGGAAAAATGCATGCCCACACCGAACATGAGCAGGATGACCCCGACCTCGGCCAGTTGCGGCGCCAGCTTGACATCGACCACAAACCCGGGCGTAAACGGGCCAACGGCGATCCCCGCCAGCAGGTAGCCCACCAGCGGTGGCAGGCGCAAGCGGGCGGCGAGAAAGCCGCCGACAAACGCAAAAGCCAGGCTGATGGCCAGCGTCTCGATCAGTGCCGTTTCGTAATGCATGAACCGGTCATCGTCGCGAAACATACTACTGATCAGCCGTCAGGCGGGGAATTGAAAAGAAGAAGCCTTGCGACAAATACCCGGTTCTGTTCTCATGATGAAGCATGCCCTTTGCTGTGGAAATGTTTTGCGATGAGAGCGCCGACAAGCGCGTGCGGGAAATATGGAACGATCTGGCGCAGGCGAAGCTTACTTCGTCCATGATCGACGGTGGGTATCGACCCCATGTCACTTTGGGCGTGTTCGAGGGATACACTTCACCACAGTTTGAGAATGAGCTTCGTTTGTTTGCCGAAAAGCGCGGCGTATTCTCAATCAAGTTCGATTACCTGGGCGTGTTTCCCCGGCCGGAGGGAGTGGTGTACTTCGGCGCAGTCGTCACCGGGCAACTGCTTTCCGTCCATGGAGAGTTCACGAGGCATTTCGCCCCCCTGATGATGGGCATCCGTCCGTACTATCTTCCGGGAAACTGGGTCCCGCATTGCACACTGGCTTACGGCCTTTCAATGGCTACGATTCCCTCGGCAGTTGAAGTGTGCTCCCGATCCATGCTTCCGATCATTGCTCAGGTGAAAGAGATCGGTTTGGTAGAAATCCCGAAGCATCGGGAGGTGCTGATGTGTGAACTTGGGGGAGATCCGCGCGACTGCAGTTAAGTTTTGAGTCAGCCACGCAACTTCTGCGAAATCAGCGGCACGAGGTCGGCGATCTTAATTCGTTCCTGCTTCATGGTGTCACGGTCCCGCAAAGTGACGGTGTTCTGAAGTTCGGGGCCCTTCTCGCCGAGCGTGTCGAAGTCGATCGTCACGCACCACGGGGTGCCTTGTTCGTCCTGATAACGGTAGCGTTTGCCGATGTTGCCGCGGTCGTCCCACTCGGTGGTGAAGTGCGGTTGGAGGAGTTTGTAGACTTCCCTGGCTTTTTCCACGAGTGGCGGTTTGTTCCGCAACAGCGGAAACACCGCGACCTTGATGGGTGCGATACGTGGCGCAAAACGCATAACGACGCGGGTCTCCGACTGGCCCTTCTCATCGGTCGTAGTTTCCTCGGCGTACGCGCTGACCAGGATGGCGAGCATGATACGGTCCACGCCGACGGCTGGCTCGATGACGTGCGGCACGTACTTGCGCTTCTTCTCCTCGTCAAAGTATTCCATCGAAGCACCACTGAATTTGGCGTGCTGGGAGAGGTCGTAACAACCGCGGGCGGCAATGCCCCACAATTCCTGCACGCCGAACGGATAGCGGAACATGATGTCGGTCGTGCCCTTCGAGTAAAAGGCGAGCTTCTCTTTGGCGTGGTTGTATTCGGAAAGATGCGAGGCCGGGAGCCCGACGGAAAGCAGCCAGTTGCGGCACCAGTCGATCCAGTACCGATGCCATTTCTCCCAGTCGTCGTCGTCGCTGATAAAGAATTCCATCTCCATCTGCTCGAACTCGCGACTACGGAAGATAAAATTGCGCGGTGTGATTTCGTTGCGGAACGATTTCCCAATCTGCGCGATGCCGAATGGGATTTTGACGCGTCCCGTATCGAGCACGGCCTTGAAATCGGCAAACATGCCCTGCGCCGTCTCGGGCCGCAGATAGGTCTTTTCGGATTCTTCGCGCAACGCGCCCACATGCGTCTCGAACATCATGTTGAAATTGCGCGCGGGAGTGAGACTGCCGGGCTCGCCGGTGGCGGGCGACGGCACCAGCGGGATTTCCTCGGGCGTGGCCTGCGTGAAATCGCGCGGTTGGACCGGTTCCAGCTTCCCCTGGATGGCCTTCTTGCGCTTGAATGTCTCGGCCTTCTCTTGCAACTCCTCGGTGGTCCGCTCGGTTTCCAACATGCTCACGTATCCGACGATCTTGCCGTCGACGACCACGGGAGAGAACCAAATTTCATCGGCGCGGAAACGTTGTTTGGAAGTTTTGCAGTCCACCATCGGGTCGGTGAACCCGCCTACGTGGCCGGAAGCTTCCCACACCTTTGGGTGCATGATGATGGACGTTTCGATGCCCACCATGTCGTCACGACTGCGGACCATTTCGTTCCACCAACCATCGCGGATGTTCCTTCTCACCTCCGCGCCGAGCGGGCCGTAGTCCCAGAAGCCATTGATGCCGCCGTAGATCTCAGAGGATTGGAAGATGAACCCGCGCCGCTTGCAAAGCGCGACGATTTTTTCCATCAGTGGCGGCGATTGTTTCTTGTCCGTCATGGCGAGGGCAAACTATGGCGAAAGCCGCATGGCAAGTCAAGGCGTGGGCGGGTATGGGCTTCTTTCGACCACTTGGCAGTCGTCTGTTTTGCACGGACTCTGGCCCCTTCATCCGCGAGCACATCTACTTCGTGCGCTTCCCCTTTGTAGTGGCACAATTATTGCATTTTGAGGGAGTTGAAGCCAGCCATGAACAACGCTCTTACATCGGGTTTTCTCGATCAATCCCTCCTCTTCTTCCCGCCGGAATGGATCAAGTCGGCGCTCGTGCTGGCGTTGATCTCCGTGTGGATGGTCATTGGGTTGTTCACCTACATGAACTATTCGGTGCGGCGGCCCCACCTCAGCCTGTGGACTGTCGGGTGGATGTTCTATTCGGTATATCTTGCGGCATCGATTGGACTGGAGGAATCTCCGCATACCCCGCTGCTGGTGATGGTGTCGCGGGCGTGTATCGGCATCAGCGCGCTGTTCATGTTTTGGGGCAGCTTCCAGCTTACGGAATCGAAGCGCGACCAGCGCGAAATCGCGCTGGGAAGCGTGATGATGGTGATTTGGAGCTATGTCGGCGCGTACCGGGTGCGGGACGAACGGTGGATCACCCTCCCGGTATTCCTGCTTCTTGCGGCAGCCGGCGTATATACAGGCATCCTCTATATGCGGACACGCCGACGTTCGCGGGGGAGCGTCATCCTCGGTGTCGGATTCCTGCTGTGGGGAGTGCACCTGATGGGGTTTCCACTGGCGAGCGGCTCGCAACTCCTGATGGCGGGGGCGTATTTGGCTTCGGCACTCCTGGCTCTGCTGATTGTGGTGGGCATGGTCGTTGAGGACAGCGCGCACACTTCCGAGGTTGATTACCACGCGCTCTTCGATTCTTCCGGCGACGCAATCTTTCTGCTCGATTCCAAGACATTGCAGGTATTGCAAGCCAACCAAACGGCGGCCCGCTTGAGCGGACGAAAAACCGAGGAACTGGTGGGACAGGCGCTTCTGGATTTCTGTGACCGTCTGCCGCCTGCGTCGGTGCCCGTGGACGTCGTCACGTCGCCAGCCAACGAGCCCAACCGCGAGGTTCTCCTCCGTCGCCCGGATGGGAGTGAACTAGCCTGCGAAGGGCGCGCAGACCTTGTCCACAGTCCCAAGGGGGACGTGTTGATGCTGACGATGCACGACATCACGGCGCGGAAGCGAACGGAGCAATCCCTCCGTGAAAGCACGCGGGAACTAGGCAGCACTGTGGCGGAACTGCGCGAAACGCAAAACCAGGTCGTCCAGCAGGAACGGTTACGGGCCCTGGCGCAGATGGCCAGTGGTGTCGCGCATGATTTCAACAATGTCCTCGCGAAGATCCTCGGCTTTACCGAACTGCTACTGGCGTGGCCGGAGAATCTCAACGACAAGGAGAAAGTCAAAAAGTACCTCCAAATGACCAGCGCCGCCGCGCAGGAAGCCGTCGCCATCGTCAACCGTCTCCGCGAGTTTTACCGGCACCGCAAAGAGTCGGAGGTCTACCAGTCCATCGATGTCAATGAGACGGTGACACAAGCCATCGTGCTGACCCAGCCAAAGTGGAAGGATCAAATGATGGCCAGCGGCGCGACCGTGGCAATCGACGCGGACCTGCGCGATGTGCCGGCCATCCGCGGCAGCGAGTCGGACCTGCGCGAAGCATTGATCAACCTGCTCTTCAATTCGGTCGACGCCATGCCACACGGCGGCACGATCACGGTTGCGACACGCGCCGAGCCCGATGTCATCGTCATCGAAGTCCGCGACACGGGGCGTGGCATGTCCGAGGAAATCCGCCAGCGCTGTTTCGAGCCGTTCTTCACAACCAAGGGTGAGCGGGGTACGGGGCTTGGCCTGGCGATCGTCTACGGCATTGTGCAGCGCCACGGCGGCACAATCAGCATCGAGAGTGAAACGGGGAAAGGAACATTGGTCGTGATTCGCTTGCCACTATGGAAGCTGGAGGGTGGCGAGCCGCTGCCGGTGAGCGCCGCGCCATCACGCCCTTTGCGAGTGTTGCTGGTCGAGGACGAGCCGCAGGTCTGTGATATCGAGGCGGAGTACTTGCGGGGCGATGGACATTTTGTCGAAACCGCCCCGAATGGTCGCCAGGGCCTGAAACAATTTGGTGGCGGACATTTCGACGTCGTTGTAGCGGACCGCGCGATGCCGGAGATGAACGGTGACCAAATGACGGAGGCCATCAAGCAGATCTCCCCCCATACGCCGGTGGTGTTGGTTACGGGCTTTGCCGACATGCCGACGGATGGCATTGGAGGGAAGTCCCTGCCCGATTTGATCATGCGCAAGCCTATCACACAGACGGGCTTACGCCAGGCCATTGCCAGGGTTCTGGCGGCGGCTCCGAAACCGGGTCGACCTGACCCGGCTGCGATCAATGGCCCATAGATGGAACGTAAGTTGCTTTAAAAGGCGTTGAAAAGGATGACAATTTATGAGCAAGACGAAAGTTCTGATCGTGGATGATGATATGGCCGCCAGCCGGCTGCTCGGCATGGGATTGGAAAAGACCGGCGTGTTCCAGGTGAAAGTTGAAAACACGGCGACACAGGCTGTCGGTCGGGCCCGCGAGTTTCGCCCCGATGTGATCTTGCTCGATGTGTGCATGCCCGGCGCCGATGGCGGCGATGTTGCCTTCCAGATCCACGATGATCCGTCCCTGCGCTCGACGTCGATTATTTTCCTGACGTCACTGGTTTCGGGGCAGGAGGCCAGCAAGACGGTGCAGCGGGGAGGATATGAATTCCTGTCAAAGCCCGCCAGCATTGGAAAAGTAATCGAGTGCATCGATCGACATCTTGCCCAGCAAAGCGGAACCGTGAGCAATGTGTCCGTGGCGTAGCCGAGCGGAAAGACCACTGTGGTTGGGCTCGCGGCCTGTCGTTGTTTCGTTGGTTGCCCTGGTGCCGTTGTTCAGGATTGTACGCGCTGCCAGCCCAGTTTCCCAAATCTGGCGGGACGATTTGGTTCGTTCCGATGGCACCAAGCCACGCCCCGGGCGGCGGTTGCGGGATTTTGCCGGAAAGACGGCGGGGCGGTCGCATGGCATTGGCGCTGCTTAATTTGAGGCCGACAGACGGGCACGTGGACGGTTGCGGCGGTGAAGTGAACCGCTACGGATTTTAACGATGAGTATATTCGCCAAGACATCGATTCGCGGCAAACTGATCTGGATCACGATGCTCGCCAGTACGGGCGCCGTGATCCTCGCATGCCTGGCGTTTGGGCTGTATGAGTTGCTCAATTACCGCCGTCAGATGAGCCGCGATCTTTATGCCTTGTCCGAAATGATCAGCGCCGAACAGGCGGCCGGGCGGGAGATTTCCGACCCGGAAGTGGTCAAGGAAGTGACTTCCTGGGCCGGTCAACAGCGCTCCATCGTCCTGGCCTGTGTCTACGGCAAGACCGGCCAGCTCTTGATCAAATACTCCCGCGACAACAATCTACCACGCCGGGCGGTGCCTGCATTGATCGGGGACGACATCGACCGTATCGAGGACGGTTATCTTGTCCTCTATCAACCGATTCTTCATCAGGGAAAGAAGGCCGGCACCGTCTTCATCCGCTCCGACCTGCGCTGGTTCTCCGAGCGCCTGACGGAGGATCTCCGCATTCTGGCGATCATTTTGCTGTCCTCATGGCTGGTGGCGCTGCTCCTGGCCGCCCGCCTGCAACGGTTGATCTCCGCGCCGATCCTTCACCTGGTGGAATCCGCGCGCACTATCTCGGAAACGCACGACTACTCGATTCGCGTTGCCAAATCCTCAAACGACGAACTGGGAATGTTGACCGAAGAGTTCAACCGAATGCTTCAACGCATCCAGGAGCAGGACGAAGCGATACGCGGTGCGAAAGAAAAAGCCGAGTCCGCCACGCGCACCAAGAGTGAATTCCTGGCCAACATGAGCCACGAGATCCGGACGCCGATGAACGGGATCATTGGCATGACCGACCTGGCGCTGGACACCGAACTCTCCTCCGAGCAGCGTGAGTACCTCAACACCGTCAAGCTTTCCGCCGACACGTTGCTCGCCCTGATCAACGACATTCTCGACTTCTCAAAGATCGAGGCCGGCAAGCTCGATCTGGATCCCATCGACTTCAGTCTGCGTGATAATCTGGACGATACGCTCAAGACCTTGGCCATGCGCGCCCACCAGAAGGGACTCGAATTGGCCGCGCATATCCTCCCCGACGTCCCGGATGAACTGGTCGGCGACCCGATCCGCCTCCGCCAGGTCGTTGTCAATCTCGTCGGCAACGCGATCAAGTTCACGGAGACGGGCGAGGTTGTTGTTCGCGTCGAGTTGGAGTCGCGCGAGAATGACGACATTCGCCTGCACTTCGCCGTAAGCGACACGGGGATCGGCATTCCCGCGAACAAGCAGGGAGTCATCTTCGATGCTTTCTCGCAAGCGGACGGTTCGACCACGCGCAAGTACGGTGGGACGGGACTCGGTCTTGCCATTGCTACGCAGTTGGTCCAAATCATGGGCGGTAAAATCTGGGTCGAAAGCGAAGTGGGCAAGGGCAGCACCTTCCATTTCACCGTCGTGATGCGCCCTTCGCGGGACCTCAAGTCGAGAACACGCGCCCGATATGCCGACCTGGAGGGATTCCGGGTGCTCGTCGTCGATGACAACATCACGAGCCGCCGCATCCTGGAAGAAGTGCTGCTCAGTTGGCGGATGAAGCCGGCAACTGCCAGCAGCGCAGCCGCCGCATTCACCATGCTGAAAGAGGGACACGCAAGCGGTGAACCGTTTGGGTTGGTGTTGTTGGATTGCATGATGCCGGAGACGGACGGCTTTGGCCTGGCCGACCAAATCCAGAAGGATGACGCGATCGCACGGACCACATTGATCATGTTCTCTTCGTCGAGCCACGGCAGTGTTGCGGCGCGTTGCCGTGAGATGGGGTTGGCCGGCTACCTCACCAAGCCTGTCAAACAGTCCGACCTTTTTGATGTCATCACCTCGGCACTCGGCGACCAGACTAAGCTGGTCGAAGGACCTGCCGAACCGGTCGAACCCGTCGCGCCATCTCCAGCTTACAAGCTGCGAGTGTTGTTGGCGGAGGACAATCCCGTCAACCAACGCCTGGTGGTCAGGCTGATGGAAAAGCGGGGCCATATGGTCGTCGTCACCGGCAACGGCAAGGAAGCGCTGGCTGCCTTGGAAGATGGGCAGTTCGACGTGGTGCTCATGGATGTCCAGATGCCCGAGCTGGGTGGCCTCGAGGCCGCCGCGATCATTCGCGAGCGTGAAAGAACAACGGGCGCACATATGCCAATCGTTGCCATGACAGCTCACGCGTTAAAAGGCGATCGCGAGCGTTGCCTGGAAGGCGGTATGGACGCCTACGTGTCAAAGCCCATCGAAGCACGGCTGTTATTTGAAGCAATCGCAAGCGTGGTTCCCGTGAACGTGCCGGAAGCGAATGCGGCGGAGCGGCTCGTCCCGGAAGAGGCGCGGCCCAATACGGACGTATTCAACAGCGAGGGGGCGCTGGCCATGCTTGACGGCGACACCGGACTCTTTGTCGAATTGATGAAGTTGTTCATGAGCGAGTCCGTCGATTTACTGGAACAGATTCGCGATGCCATCGAGCAACGCGATGCGAACCGGCTGGAGCGGGCCGCGCATTCGTTGAAGGGGTCTGCCGCCGCCTTCTGTGGTGAATCGACCCGCGCGGTGGCGCAAAAGCTCGAAGCCATCGGCGCGAGCGGCGATCTTGATCAGGCGGACGGGTTATTTATCGAGTTGAAGAGGGAATTGGTGCGGCTTACGGACGCGCTGGCGGAATATCGAAAGGAGAGTGTGCTGTGCGAGTCCTGATTGCGGAAGACGATGCGGTGTCACGCTGCTTGTTGGAGGCGACTCTGACCAAGTGGGGATACGAGGTCGTCACCACCACCGACGGCTTGCAAGCACTCGAAGTCCTGAGCCAACCCGACGCGCCATCCCTGGCGATCCTGGACTGGATGATGCCGGGGCTGGATGGTGCCCAGGTCTGTCTCAAGGCCCGCGCGGCGGCCGGCGAACGGCTCCTTTACCTGATTTTGCTCACCGCCAAGGGCCGCAAGGAGGACATTGTCGAAGGCCTGACAGCGGGCGCGGATGATTACGTGGTCAAGCCGTTTGACCGACCGGAGTTGAAGGCGCGCATGAACGCTGGCGAGCGCATCCTCCGCCTGCAAGCCGAGCTGGCCGCGCGCGTGAAGGAACTCGAACTCGCGCTCGCGAACGTCAAGCTGTTGCAAGGGCTGCTGCCGATTTGTTGCTACTGCAAGAAGATCCGCAACGACCAAAACTACTGGCAACAGGTGGACTCCTACGTCGCGGACCACTCCGAGGCGCAGTTCACGCATGGCATCTGCCCGGACTGCCGTGATCACATTGTGAAGCCCGAACTGGAACGCCTCAAGCACGACCAGGAACTGGCCTGCAAATAAACGGGCGGTACTAGCGCCGATTGCGCGCGAAGCTCTTCACCAATTCGCGCGCCGAACAGGTGGCGGTACCGACCTTGCCGACGACGACGCCCGCCGCGTGATTCGAAATCTCCGCCGCTTCAATCGGGTCGGCCCCAGCAGCCAGCGCGAGCACGAGTGTTGCAATCACCGTGTCGCCTGCGCCCGAGACATCGAACACTTCCTGCGCGACCGTCGGGATGTGGTGCGGCTTCTTGCCGGGACGGAACAAACAAACGCCGTGCTCGCCCAGCGTGATCAGCAGGTTGCGCGGCTTCCACGTGCGCAATAATTTTTGTCCAACCCGCAACAGCGGTTCGTCGCGCAACACTTCGTCGACCGGCTCGACGTACGGCAGGCCCGCCGCCGCGAACGCCTCGGCCCGGTTCGGTGTCACCGCGGTGAGACCGGAGTAACGGAGCCGGTGACGTGAATTCGGGTCGGCAGCAGTGGTTTTGCCCGCCTGGTGGGCCCGTCGTTGCAGGATATTGAGCAACCTTTGCGACAAGACGCCTTTGGCGTAATCCTCGAAAACAACAGCGGAGACGCCGTTCAGATGGGTCTCGAAACATTCCAGGACTTTGCGCTCCAGCGTGGCCGATAGTCCCACGCATTTTTCGCGGTCGAAGCGGACCATCTGCTGGTTGTGGGCGACAATGCGCGTCTTGACCGTCGTGGGACGGTTGGGATCCACGATCAAGCCACCAGTGCGGATGCCCTGTTGTTCGAGCAGGCCGCGCAACTCGGCGCCGGCATCATCGTCCCCGAGTACGCCGAGCACGCTGACCGACGAGTCGAGCGCACGGAGATTGCGGGCGACGTTCGCCGCGCCGCCGGGAAAGAATGACTCCCGCGTGATCTCCACCACGGGCACGGGGGCCTCGGGCGAGATGCGCGATACCTTCCCCCACAAGAACTGGTCGAGCATCACATCGCCGACGACGAGGATGCGCTGGCGGGGAAAGTGGGAAAGGATTTCACGAAGCCGCCTGGAGTTCATTTGAGTTGCTCGAGTGTCGCCGCAGCCCACAAAGGGACGAGCAGTTCGTGGTGGCCGACGATGTAGTAGCCATGACCGCCCTTGTGGGTGGGACGACGGACGACGTTTTCGGTGGGGCGATAGTGGCGGACCATGTCGAACGTGACGGTGGTGAAGTTTTCCACCTTGTGGCCGAGATTGCGGGCGATCGTGAGCGCCTTGAGGAAGACCTCGGGCATAATGACGGCGGAACCGATATTCAGGATGATGCCGCCCTCGAGTTGGGCGACGACGGCGGCGAACTTCTGGAAGTCAAGGTACGTCGCCTCCCCGAGCACGCTGCCGTCCGCCGTCGGATGTTGATGAATGATGTCCGTGCCGATGGCGATGTGGACGGTGGCGGGAATATTACTGACGACGCTTTGGTGCAGGATGCTCAACTCGCGGTTGCGGAACTGGCCGGTGACGATGGCCTCTCCGAGCGCGCGACCCGCGCCGAGGCCCTGTTTCACACCGGCGGCCAGCGCCTGGTTCATGAGACGCCCCGTTTCGTCGATCATCCCAAAACTACCGTCATCGAGGCCACGCTGGACGTCTTCGCTCGTCTCGCCAATGTAGGCGAGTTCGAAATCATGGATGGCGCCCGCGCCGTTGGAGGCGATGGCCGAGATGACACCGCGTTGGATGAGGTCGATGAAGATCGGGTTGAGTCCGCACTTGATGGTGTGGGCGCCCATCATCACCACGACGGGCCGGCTGTTGCGGATCGCCGCGACCGTTGCGTCGACAATGGCGCGGAAATCGTTGCCCACGAGGATGTGCGGTAGCGAATCAAGGAACTGTGCGAAACTTCCACCCGCTTTCCAAACGCGCGCCAGCTCGTTGAGATGGACTTTGTTCGGTCGCTCGCGAATCGGGTAGGTGCGGATGCGATCGAAGTCGAGCGGTGGAAATTCCATGTCAGCGTTCCGACGCGAGGGTGCTGCCTTTCGCGGCCAGCGGCGCCAACGTAACCGAGCCGGCGGATTTGTTGGTAGTCCCGGGCGAAGGCTTGCCCGGCGTAATGCTGAAGAGGACCAACTTCGCCGTGCCGAGTTTCAACTCGGAATTGACGAGCAGCGGCAGGCGACGCGGGTCATCGCTGACCCAGAACCACATGTGACCGTTGTTGGCGGAGATGATGTTCAGGGTCGGTGTCGGCTCGATCCGCAGCGCCTGGACATCGCCCACGGGGCGCACCCACATCGTCTTGCGCATGTCGGGCCGGATGATGACGTTGTAGTTTGTGTCGCCGGCGTTGATCGTGAACGACTGCTCGGAATCGAGCATCAGTTTTTGCGTGCGCACGTAGTAGAGCGACGAGACCACGTCGAGCACGTGTTGGTCGAGCGGCGTATGTCGCTCGCGGCCGTTGACCTGGTTCTTGGTGACCGTTTCTTTGGTCGCGTAATCGAAATGCGTATCGCTGTTTCGGTGGTGCTTGCCTTCGCTGCGGTCTTCACGGTACTGGCGGGTGAACAGTCCGGTGCGGTCGAGCCAGCTCTCCGCGGTGCTGTCGACGGGGAACAACCATTCGGCCAGCCCACTCGTCTTCGCTTTCGCGACGAGATGATAGCAGTCGTGGCCGTCCACCGGATCGATACCTGCCACCTCCAGGGTGGCGCGCCCGACGACGAATGGCCCCCAGAAAATCTGGTAGGTGAGCTTTTCGCCGACGGAAAACGGGATGGTCTCGTCGCCATCGGCGAGCATCGCGCCAGACATCGCGAGGAGCAGGCCAAGAATTGCTGTAAGTGTTTTCACAATGCTGAGTTGCATGGAGTATAGGAACGCCTTCCGCAGGTTTCAACGAAAAAGCCCGCGTGTTCGGTTTCGCGAGTTAGACAGCATGGGCGCGCCTGTATTCAAATTTCCTGGACAAAACATTGTGGCGGCACGGGCGGCTTGCGCTTTTTATCGCGACGGCTACACTGCCAGCCCATGTGGCAACGGTTCCAGCGGACGTGGGTGGTTGCGGTCGCGATCCTGCTTGCTCACCGGCTGGTGTGGGCCGAGTCGCCCTCGAATAGTCTCCCCGCACCCCTGCAACAATCTGACGCCTGTGTGCGCCGACTGCACGAGATCTATGACGGGGCGGTCAGGCTGGAAGAGAAAACGTCACCGGAGCAGGCGGCACTGGCGGACTGTGTTCGCTCGCGTGCGCTGAAGATCAAGGGCTTGCTCGATCTTACAGAAGCGACGCAGAAGGACATCCAGAAGGCCGTCCGCGCCGCGGAATCGGACAAGGCAATGGACTATCTTGACAGCGTGAAAATATCCTGCGCACGCGCGGAGAAACTGCTCCTCGAAGCCGAGGAATGCGCCACCACCCTCGCGCTCAAGACCGCGCCTGCGAAAGATGCACCGGCGATTGCGACGAATGCCAATGTCACAATCGAGGTCAGAATTCCACTGCGCCCACCTTCGCCATCGGTCAATCGCCGATTCGTCGAGCGCACCGCGCGAACGTGCCTGCACCATGAGCAGTTCGCCGTCCTGCTGGCGCGTGCAATGGATTTGAAACTCGATCCTCACGCGACGCCCGAGGATTGCAGCAAGATGCTGGCGAAGCTCGCCATCGAACCGCTCGGCGGCTGGCGCCCCGGCAAATGCGTGACCGTGGACAACGTCTATGTGGCCTGCGCCCGCGCGATGAACCTGAAGGTGAAGGATCCCGAAGACCCGCTCAGCTACGGCCAGGCGCTGCGCGACGAGGGCCTGGGTGTGGACACGATCTTGCCCGAGCGCGACCCGAAACTGGATCCACCGTTGGTAGTGGACTCCGAGGTGCGCGCATTCCTAACGAGCGGCTACGCCGCGCCCCTGCCCAGTGCAAAACGCGTCGCGCCGGATTAGCAAGGGCGAAGAACAAGACTCACGCAACCGTGAAGTCGATCGCTTCTTTCTTCCATCCTTTCCGACAGAGGACGGTTTCACTCGGGGTGGTGCGGGCAACGATCTGGCCATGGCGCATTACAATCAAGCGGGGGGCGATGCGGCGGAGGGCATCGAATTCGGTAGTGGCGTCGAGAAGGATCAAATCGGCTGGGTTGCCGACGGTGAGACCGTAATCTTTGTCAGTCGTGCCGAAGGCCTTCGCGGGATTCCTGGTAATCATGTCCCACACCTGTGGGATTTCGCTGGCGCCGCTCATCTGGCCGTAGTGGATCCAAACGAAGGCGACTTGCAGGGGATCGCCGACGCCGAGCGGGTACCACGGATCCATGATCGAGTCGTGGCCGATGCCAACATTGACGCCGGCGGCGAGAAGTTCCTTCACGCGTGTGTGGCCGCGTCGTTTGGGGTAGGTGTCGAAACGACCTTGTAAGACACTGTTGTCGCACGGGTTGGTGACCATGTGCAGGCCGGCGCGCTTGATGAGGCGAATGAGCTTGAATGCGTACGAATTGTCCACGCTGTGCATGGAAGTGGTGTGGCTGGCGGTGACACGTCCGCTGAGGCCGCGCCTGATGGTCTCGGCCGCCAACACTTCCGTGAAGCGCGAATTCGGGTCATCGGTTTCGTCGATATGGAGGTCGAGCGGTTTGTGATATTGCTGCGCGAGGTTGCAGGCGAATTTCACATCGGCCACGCCGTCGTCGCGGGTCATTTCGTGATGCGGGATACCGCCGACGATGTCGCAGCCGAGTTCCATCGCCTGATCCATGAGCCGTTCGCCATTGGGAAACGCGTAGATGCCGTCCTGAGGAAACGCAACGAGTTGAATGTCCACGAGCCCCGCGAATTCCTTCTTCACCTCGAGCAGCGCCTTGACGGCGGTAAGTTGCGGATCGCAGACATCGACGTGGCTGCGGATGCGCGTGACGCCGTGGGCGAGTTCCCATTTCACAGCGAGGGTGGCGCGGCGCTTCACATCGTCGAACGTGAGCGTCCGCTTGCGTTCCGCCCAAATCTCGATGCCTTCGATGAGCGTGCCGCTTTGGTTGAAACGTGGTTGTCCCACCGTGAGCACGGCGTCGAGGTGGACGTGAATATCGGTGAACGGCGGAGAGACGAGTTTGCCGCCACAATCGATGACCTGCCGCGGGCGCGCCTTGATCTTGGGAGCAATCTTGGTAATGAGGCCGTCGTTGACTGCGATGTCGATATTCTGGTCGTGCCCGCGTATGCGCGCGTTGCGAAGAATCAGGTCCATGAAGCGCCTCCGTTGGGCGCATTGTAACGTGCAGATTGCCAAGTGGAAGCCTGTTTTAAAAAGCGTTGACGGTTGTGGGCGATGGTGTTATCACCAAGGCGTAATGCAAGGAGGAAGGTGTTGATATTATGAAGAGTCCCGCAAGAATTTTGCTTTCATTGTCCCTCGTGGGGAGCACAGTGCTGGTTTTCAATGGCTGTGCGACGCAACAGAAGCGCATGCAGCCCATCAACGAGGAACAGAAGAGTGAGTTCCTCAAGGGGATGGACGTGGTTGAGAAGCCGGAGCTGGAACCCGAGTGGGCGGATTTCGTCAAGGACCGTTATCCGAACTGGCGCCACCACTACTGGGTGGACCGTGGCCAATGGGGGAACCGCGGTTACATTGTCGGTCGCCCCACAGCGGAAGCGGAGCCAGTGGTGGAAACAACCATCACACCGTTGCCGCCCGCGCCGATGGCCCCGCCGACCATTGTCGAGAACGAACCGCCAAAGATCGAGGCCCCCGAGAGGCCGACGAAGTACGTGGTGAAGAAGGGCGACTCGCTCTGGAAGATTGCGGGCAAGGTTTATCATAATCCGCTGAAGTGGCCGCGCATCTACCGCGCCAACAAGGAAAAGATCAAAAATCCGAACAGGATTTTCGCCAATCAGGTTTTGATCATTCCCCAGGATTAGCGGACGACCCAGGGCAGCTCGGTTGCGAAGGGCGGGCACATGCAGTATGTTTCAGTCGCATGAGGGAGCGACGCAGTAGCTGACACATGGCAAGCGAAACACTGCATTTCGACAATGCGCGCCAGGCGCAGTCGCTCTACGCCAACGAACCGAAAAATCTTCGCCTCGTCGAAGACCTGTTCAATCTCAAGGTCACGGCCCGCGACGGTTGGATCAACCTCGAAGGCGCTCCGGTCGACGTCGAGCGTGGCAGATCTCTCTTTACCGAATTGCAACAGGCGATCGCCCGCGGCACACCCATTCGGCGGCAGGAATTCAGCCGTGCCGTGAGCGCCATCTCGCGCGGCGAGCCGCTGAAGATGCAGGAGCTTCACGAGGGACGTGTTGATGTTTCCACGCGCAAGCGGCCCATTGTGCCGAAGACCCAGGGACAGAAACGTTACCTAGAAGCGATCCGCAAGAACGACATCGTCATCGGCATCGGACCCGCGGGCACGGGCAAGACGTACCTCGCCATGGCGATGGCCGTTCACGCGCTGCGCAGCGACCGCGTAGGCCGCATCATCCTGGCCCGGCCGGCCGTCGAAGCGGGGGAAGCGCTGGGGTTTCTGCCGGGAACACTGGAAGAGAAAGTCAGTCCGTATTTGCGTCCGCTCTATGACGCGCTGCACGACATGATGGATCCTGATGAGATCCAGCGCAACGTAGAGCGTGGCGTCATCGAAATCGCGCCGCTGGCGTATATGCGCGGGCGCACGCTCAACAACGCGTTTGTCATTTTGGATGAAGCGCAGAACGCGACCAGCGAACAGATGTTGATGTTCCTCACGCGCATGGGATTCGATTCCAAGGTCGTGATCACGGGTGACATCACGCAGGTGGACCTGCCCGGCCACAAGATGTCAGGCTTGATTGAAGTGCAAGGCGTCCTCAAGGGGATCCCCGGTTTGGAGATCGCGTACTTCAGCGAACACGACGTGGTTCGCCATGAACTTGTCCAGAAGATCGTCGCTGCCTATGCCAAGTTCAAAGAGGAGCGCGAACGACGCCGGCAGGAAACCGCCGCGAACGGCAACGGCAAACCACCCGCCGCATGATCCCCGACATCAGCCGGGTGCGCGTCGCCGTGAGCGACCGACAACGTCGACTGAGGGTCAATACCCGCCGGCTGGCCGAAATCGCCCGGCGTACGCTCGAACTCGTCGATGATTCCGGTTCGCAACTCAGTGTTGTGCTGGTGAACGACGCCACGATTGCGAAGCTCAACGCGCAGTACCACGCCGCATCCGGCCCAACCGACGTGCTGAGTTTCGATTACGGAGAAGGGCAGGGCGAGCTGATCATCTCGGTCGAGTGCGCCGTCCGTCAGGCCAGGCGCTTCCGCGTGGCACCCGGGCGTGAGCTGGCACTCTATGTTATCCACGGCATCCTGCATCTTCATGGTTACGATGATCAGACTGCACTCGACCGTCAGCGCATGCGCGCCACGGAGAGACGACTCATGTCGCAGTTGGGCGCAGAGGGTAAACTGAAAGGCCTGATTTCAAAACGAACGGCGAAGCCATAGGGGCCGCTTGGGTAACTCTTCATTGACTTTTGCGACACAATGAGTTTTAATTAAGCTCCTGCAGTCGTTATGTATGTAAGGGCTAACCTTCGCGTTTAGGGACAATGATGAAACACGTCGCGATGCGTTTTCTTCTGGCCAGTATGGCCTCCTTGATAGCCTGCTGCTTTCCGGTTATTACCTCCGCACAAACCCGGACAATCCGTATCGTTGCCTACAACATCGAAGACGACATCAATGGCGCCACCACTCCGCTGCCGGGCCTGATTACTCCCTCGAGTGGTGGAAGCGTGACCAATGGGGGCGTGCTCGAAGGCATTGGCGAGGAGAACCTCGGCGCCGACCCGGCCCAGCCGATCGATATTCTGGGATTGGAAGAGACGACCAGCAACCCGATCACCGTTCAGCCGATTGTGGACGGCTTGAATATTTTCTATTCCACCCGAGGCATTCCCGCCGGGTACGCGATGAGCACCGTTCAGGGGACGGAAGTCGGCGGCGTGCTCACCAATGGAAACGGCCCCAACGCCCTCGTCTATAACACCAACACGGTGCAACTGATCGCCTCGGTCGGGGTTGGGACACCGCACGGGTCGTCGAATGGGGAATATCGTCAGGTGATGCGGTACGAGTTTGCGCCCGCCGGTGTCGTCGCGACGACGAACAATGTATTTTACATGTATGTGAGCCACTACAAGTCGGGTTCGGATCCGAGCGACGCGACTGCCCGCAACGGCGAGGCCCAGATCATCCGTGCGGACTCGGCGACGCTGCCGAGTAATGCGCGGATTCTTTACACCGGTGATTTCAATACCGGTCTCAGCAGCGAAGCCATGTACCAGACACTGATCGCCCCAGGCGTGAATCGCGGTATCGATGTCCTGAACCCGTCTGGCTCGACCACCAACAATTGGGCCGCGACAACCACCAACAAGGGCATCCTGGCGGCGATGAGCGAATCGGCCACGCATCTTCAGTTCCGGGACGACTACCAGATGATGACGAGCAACGTTTTTTTTGGCGTGGCGGGGGGGCTGGCGTACGTTCCCGGAACGTACCACATATTTGCGAACAATGGCACAATCCCTTACAACGGCACCGTAAATTCCCTGGCCAATACCGCCTTGAGCAGCGACCTCAACACGAATGTGACAGGACTGACCCGGTCGCAAATCTATCAGGATCTCACCACCGCCAGCGATCATTTGCCCGTGGTGGCCGATTACACGATCCCAATTCCTGCGTCAGCACCGGTGGCCAGTTTCAACGGTAGCCCGACCAATGGCGTCGCTCCGCTCGCCGTCACTTTTACCGATACCTCCAGCGGCACTATCACCAATTGGTTCTGGGACTTTGGTGATGGCGGCACAACCAATCTGGCGACCAATAGCGTCCTCTATACCTACAACACCGGGGGCGTCTACACCGTGACGGAAGTCGTCAGCGGCCCCGGAGGATCGGGCACCAACACACAAATGAATTACATAACGGTGTTGACGCCATTTCAGGCCTGGCAGGTCCAGTACTTCGGGAGTACCACCAACCCCGCGGCGGCCGCGAATGCTGATCCGGACGGTGACGGCCAGAATAATCTGGCGGAGTTCCTGGCGGGCACCAACCCGACCAACAGCGCCTCGGGTTTGCGCATCACTTCGGTCGCGGCTCAGGGCGGCGACGTGTTAGTGAGTTGGACGACGGCGGGCGGGTTCACCAACGTTGTCCAGGCGACCGCTGGCTTGGTGGACGGTTCCTATTCGACAAACTTCCTTGACCTGAGCCCGTTGATCATCATCCCCGGAAGCGGCGACGTCACCACCAATTACCTCGACAGCGGTGGCGCGACCAATGTCCCCGCCCGTTACTACCGCATTCGTTTGGTCCCGTAGCGTTGGCGAGGCGTTCCGCGCAGCAGATAGCATTTGCAGTCTTCACGTTCAACTGGCACGCTAATCGCGGAACGAATGCCCATGCTAACCATGCATCGATCCTGTCTTTTCATTCTGGCCCTGACGGGGTTCGTCGGATCTGTGTGCGCGCAGACGGACCAGTCGGTTTACGGGGATTCGTTGGGAACCGGCTGGCAGAACTGGAGTTGGGCGACGGTCAATCTCAATAACCACTCGCCTGTGCATGCGGGCGCGAACTCTATCAGCGTCACTGCTGCGGCGTACCAGGCGTTGTATTTGCACCACGATGCGCTCGATTCCAGCGCGTACAGCAACCTCACCTTTTGGATTCATGGCGGTCCAACCGGGGGACAGCAATTGCAGGTGCAGGCCCTGCTCAATGGCGTCGCCCAACCAGCCGTCGCGCTGGCGCCTCTTCCCTCCAACACGTGGCAACACATCACTCTCTCCCTCGCCTCCCTGGGCGTGACCAACAAGCCAAACATGGATGGCTTCTGGATTCAGGATACCAGTGGCACGAACAAGCCTACCTTCTATGTCGACGACATCACGATGGCCGCCCTGCCGCCGCCATCTGTCGTGCATATCAGCATCAACGCCACCCAGGTCGTCCGCGCTGTCGATTCACGGATATTCGGCCTCAATTCCGCCGTTTGGGATGGCGTCTTCGATACCGCCAACACCATTGGGTTCCTCGACAACATGAACAACCAGGCCTTGCGATTTCCGGGTGGCTCGCTGGCCGATGATTATCACTGGGCCTCCAACACCACCGACACCAACACATGGACGTGGGCCACGTCTTTTGACAAATTCGCCGATGTCGCCACCAGCACATGCGCCCAGGTGTTCACCACGGTCAATTATGGCTCCGGCACGCCGACCGAGGCGGCGAGTTGGGTCCAGTACTCCAATGTCACGAAGCATTACGGCTTCAAGTATTGGGAGATCGGCAATGAGAACTACGGTTCGTGGGAAACGGACACAAACGCGCTGCCCAATGACCCCTACACATACGCCACGCGATTCCAAGCGTACTTCAACCAGATGAAAGCGGCCGATTCTACCATCAAGATCGGCGCGGTCGCCGTGACCGGCGAAGATAGTTTTTCGAATTACACCAATCACCCCGCCCATAATCCTCGAACCGGCCAGGTTCACAATGGTTGGACGCCTGTGCTCTTGGCGACCCTGAAAAGCCTGGGCGTAACCCCGGATTTCCTGATCTATCATCGCTACGCGCAGGCACCGGGCGCGGAAAGCGATGCCGGCCTGTTGCAGTCCTCCAGCACCTGGGCCAGCGATGCTGCCGACCTCCGCCAGCAGCTCAGCGACTACCTCGGCTCTTCAGCAACCAACGTTGAACTCGACTGCACGGAGAATAATTCTGTCTACAGCAACCCCGGCAAACAAACCACCAGCCTCGTCAATGGTCTCTTCCTGGCGGACAGCCTTGGCCATGCGCTGCAAACGGAGTTCAATGCGGTCCTTTGGTGGGACGCGCGCAACGGCCAGGAAACCGGCAACAACAATGACCCCGCGTTGTACGGCTGGCGTCAGTATGGCGATTATGGGATCACCGACTTCGCCGATCCCGCGTCCCCCGCAGACCGTTACCCGACCTTTTATGTGGCCAAACTGTTGCAATACTTCGCCCGCGGTGGTGATCAGATCGTCCAGGCGACCAGCGATTATCCGCTCCTGTCCGTCTATGCCGCGAAGCGCACCAACAACTCGGTAACGCTGCTCGTCATCAACAAGAGTTCCACCAACGCTTTGAACGCCAATTTGTCGATCAGCGGCTACTTACCGGCCACCAATGCGGTGGTGTATTCTTACGGCATCCCCCAGGATGAGGCCGCGCGCACCGGCATCGGATCTGCCGACATCGCGCAGGCCAGCTTCACGGGCGCTGCCAGCAAGTTTTCCTACAGTTTCCCTCCTTACTCGGTCAGCGTGATTTGCCTGACGAATCTGCCGCCGCCGATTATCGTCGGTATCGTCCGAAACGGAAACGGCAGCGTCATACTCACCTGGATCGCCAAGTCCAACTGTACCTACATCGTGCAAGACTGCGGCGCTCTCTCCAACTCCTGGCAAATGATTGGCTCGCCCACAAACGCCGGGCCAACCAACACCACGCTTTCGTATACGGACATCTCCGCAACATTCGTGACCCAGCGCTTCTACCGCGTCGGCTTGGTGACTCCTTAATGCCTGGCCGCTACTAACGCCCGCGGTCGATCTCGTAACCGATATGACCTAACGTTTTCCTGCCTTGGAAAGTCATAATCTACTCGACATTAGGGCCATGCTTTGGTCTACTACCCGGCTGGAGAAGTAAGCGACTACCGTCACGATGCGTTTGCTCGATGCTTTACTCCGAGGATCGCATGGTTCAATGAAGGCACCGAACGCATCACACGGGTCGCGCTCTAAACCGGTTCATCGCACCGCGGCTCTATTTCCATCCCTATGCCGGCGTCCAATTAAGAAGCTCGTTTCCGTCGTCTCGTGGATCGAATTCCTGGCCTCCTCCGTCTCGGAATACGGATTCGACGTGGACTTTCCCCTAACGCCGCCGTGCTGGCTGGCGATTGCGTTTTGCGTGATGTTTGCCACCATTGGCCACGCCGCCGTCGGGCATCGCATCCTCGGCATCGGGAAATGGAAGGTCTCGACCAACCTGTCGGGTGAAACACCGTCGCTGTCCGACTCTGCCAATTCAAAATTCGTCGACGTCAAATCGCACCGGATTAGCGACCGATCCACAAACCTTTACGAGCATGATCTCACCGTTAGCGGAGGCTACCACGGTCAGATGAGTGCCGGCGGCGTGCTTGTCACCCCAAGCGACGCCGTACCTGCGCTCAACTTTCTAGGTCCGGTAGCGGCGCGGGGGCCCCCGTCGGCCAGCGAAGAAAGTACGTACCCATTTGACGGCGCCCCGCTCTCTCTCCAGATCCGCCTTCACGATTCATCCGTATCCGCAACGCGCGACGCTTTCTGCAGCGGCACCGACCAAATGCCGGTTCGTTCAGTCATTCATGGAGACCCAACATGAAAACCAGAATCCTCGCCGTGATCGCACTCGGCATCATGTTGACCTTCCCCGCTCGCGCCGCCACGAACAGTTGGACGGACGGTACCGGCAAATGGGAGTTCGGCAGCAACTGGTCTGGCGGTGCGCCTTCCATCAGCGACAGCGCCGACCTCATCACGAACGCCGGCAACAACACCGCAACCATCGACTCCTTCACCACCAACTCCCCGTCCACGCTGACCATCAGCAATCTCACGCTCAACGCCAACACCCTGCATGTCTACGATGCCGGCACGTCCGCGCCGTTACGCGTCCTCAACCTTCTGGCGATGACCGCCAACGCCAACCTGCTCATCAGCAATTCCGTCGTGCGCGTGGACACCGAGCTGCAACTCGGCGCCTTCGGCTCCAGCAACCACGTCGTCGTCTCCGGCGGCGGCCAATTCATCAGCCCGCTGACGACCATCGGGGGCTTGCCGGGCTTCAACGACAACATTCTGGTTACCGGCCCCGGCTCCACCTGGGTCAACACGAACAGCAGTCTCAGCGTCCGCAACAGCTCCGGCGGGTATGCCGTCATCGTTTCCAATGGCGCCAAGGCCGTCCTCGCCAACGTCTTCCTCGGCAACAGCGCCACCGCCGACAGCAACATCGTCCTCGTCGCCGATGCCGGCTCGACCTGGAGCAACACCGGTACGCTCAACATTAGCGGCAACAGCCGCGGCAGCCAGTTCATCGTCAGCAACGGCGCCTTCGCAGTCAGCGCCAATGTCAACATCGGCAGCCCCCTCGGCAGCAATCACACCGCCGTCGTCACCGGCACCAATTCCGTTTGGGTCTGCACCGGCCTGCTCTCTGTCGGCAATACCGGCCTTGGCCATCAACTCGTGCTCGCCAACGGCGGCGCGCTCTTCGTCACCAACGCCGCCGGCACGGCGCTGCTCAAGTTCGACGCCGCCACGCTCGTCCTCGCCAACGGCACGTTCAAGAGCGACAACCTCGTCCTCACCAACGGCTCCACCCTCGTTACGGCGGCCAATCTCACCGTCGGCAATGTCGCGGGCACCACCGGAGCCGTCTCGGTCGTGGACAACAGCACGCTCGTCGCCACCAACAGCACCACCACCATCGGCGGCGGCAGCAACAGCACCGCCAGCTTGACCTCTTCCAGCAGCACACTCAACCTCGCGCAACTGGACGCGGCGACCGGCTCCAACTCCACCGCGACGGTGACATTTCTCGCAAACACCACCACGTTTATCCAGAGCAACCTGACGGCCGGGGCCGGCCTCGGGTCCGTCGCCACCATCTTGGTGAACGGCGGCAACCACACCGTCAACGGCATCATCGGCGTCGGAAATAACGGCGCGCTGACCGGCGGCAGCGGCACCGCGCAAATGACGATTGCGAATACCTCGGTCACCGCGCGGGGCGTCAACCTCGGCAGCAGCCTTGGCGGACACGGCATTATGACGATCCAGCCCGGCGCGATCCTGCACATCGTCGGCGGCTGCGCGGCGTGCGGGTTTTCTACAAACGAAGGTGAGTTGAACGGTGGGACGATTGACTCGACCAATGCCCCGTTCTGGGCCGGGATGACGCATGCCGGCGAGTTCATTATCTCCAACGGCGTGGCCACGTTCCAAAACGGCTTCGTCGGGTTCGATAATCTCGGCTCGTTGACACAGGCCGGGGGCACGTTGAACGTATTGAGTAATCTGGTCGTCGGCACCTCGGTGGGTGCGACCGGTGTCGTGACGATGACCGGCGGGTCGGTCTTCGTGACCAATGGCGTGTTCGCGGTGGGCAACGGCGGGTCGCTCCTGAGCACCGGTGGCGTCGGGCACGTCACACTGTCCAACGGCGTGGTAGAGTCAGCCAGCGTCTTGATCGGCGACAACTTCGGCAGCGACGCCAATCTGACCGTGGCCGGCACCGGCACGGTCCGCGCCCACGGCGGCCTGCGGTCCAACGGGATCCGAACCACGGTGGTCAACGGCGGCACGCTGGAAGTTGTCCTCGGCCCAACGCCCGCGTTCGAGGATCCGATCTTGCACGACCGGATCGTTATTGGTTACCTGGCCGACGGCAAAATGATCGTGTCCAATGGCACAGCACGCACGCCCGGGCTGTTGGTGGCCGCCAGCGCCGGTAACACCGGCACGCTGGAGCTGCCCGGCGGGATCACGAGCGTGTACTCGAACATGACCGTCGGTTTTATTGGGTGCGCGTCGACGGGTATCGTGACTGTGGCCGGCGGCAGTTTGTACGTAACCAACGGCGGCACGGCGGTGCTGGAAGTGCGCAGCGGGACGTTCACCCTCAGCGCGGGCACGGTGGTTGTGGACAAGCTGGTCATCACCAACGCGTGCGCGCGCCTGTTACACACCGGCGGCACGTTGGTGTACAGCCAACTCGTGCTCGACCCGAACCAAAGCGCTGTGGGAGACGGAATTCCGAACGGCTGGAAACAGCAATATGGCCTTGATCCGTTTGACCCCAATCTTGGCAGCCGCGATGGCGATGGCGATGGGATGAGCAACCTGCAGGAGTACCTGGCTGGCACCGACCCAACCAACAACGCGTCGGCATTTCGCATTACCAGTGTCATAAAGACTAGCAGCGATGTCCGCGTGACCTGGACGATGGGCAGCAATAAGACCAACGCACTGCAATTCGCCAACGGGGGGAATTACACGACGAACTTTACCGACCTGTTCACCGTAACCAATGCCGTCGGCACCAGCACCAACTACCTCGATCTCGGCGGCGCAACGAACGCACCTTCCCGCTACTACCGCGTGCGTCTGATACCCTAGGAATTTGCTGGTATAGCGGTTCATAGCGGGCCTTTACAGGCTTGCCCCGTCGGGCGTTCTTCGGTATGCTAAAAACTTGTGCGAGTCTTGGGTTGCGTATTCGGGGCGGTGTTGGTGGTGGCGACCGTTGTGGGAACGTCGCCGTCGTCATACGCGATCTTATTCAAATCCACTGCTGATCCCGCCTACAACACCAACGCGCCAGGCGGCGCGCTCGCCAACAGCGGCTGGCAGTACGAAGGATCCTGGGGCAGTTTTCTCGGGACCGCCGTCGGCCCAACCTTTTTCCTCGCGGCGCACCATATCGGAGGCGCGACCGGAGACGTATTCGTGCTTAGTGGATTCACCTACCACACGACCGCGTTTTTCGATGATCCGAGCAGCGACTTGCGCCTATGGCAGGTGGCGGAGACATTTCCGAGTCACGCGGTGCTTTACGCGAATACGAATGAAATTGGCAAACACTGCGTCCTGTTCGGCCGGGGCACGCAGCGCGGCCCGGCGGTCATCGTTAGCGGCGTGACCAACGGCTGGCAGTGGGGCGCCACTGATGGCATTGAGCGCTGGGGCGAGAATGATGTGGCGACCAATATCAACGGCGGCGCGACATTAGGGGATTTTCTGCGCGTAACATTCGACCGGGGCGCTGCTTCGAACGAATGCGATCTTTCTGTTGGGGATTCGAGCGGCGGCCTGTTCATTCAAAATGGCGGCGCGTGGCAGCTCGCGGGCATCCACTACGCCGTCGACGGCCCGTTCAGCAACGCGGTGAATGGCACGACGTTTGATGCGGCGTTGTTGGACCGTGGCGGATTATACCAGTCGAGCGGCGCCACCTTCACGTTTATCCCCAACACGGCGCAAGACAATCCAAGCGGGTTTTACAGCACGCGTGTCTCTTCGCACATCAGCTGGATCAACGGCATCATCAGCGTCAATGGCAACGTGTCACCCGTGGCCAGTTTTGAAGCGACACCAACCTTCGGGGAGTTGCCTTTGATCGTGACGTTCACCGACACCTCAACGGGGACGGTCACAAACCGGTTCTGGAATTTCGGTGATGGCGCAACCACCAACACGATGGCCAATATCCTGACGCACACGTATGCCGGGCCGGGCACCAACACTGTGACCTTGATCGTCAGCGGACCGGTCGGCGTCAGTACGAATACACAAGCCGACCTCATCGTTGTGCTCAAGCCGCCGCAGTTGTCGGTCCAGCCATCCAGTATCTCTTATGGTTTCGTCGCGGTTGGTGGATCCGGCAGCCAGCAATTCCATGTGATCAATGCGGGAGATGAAATGTTGACGGGCACCGCGCAGGTCAATGGCGTTAGCGGTCCGTTTGCCATCACCGGCGGCAGCCCGTTCACCGTCGGCGGTGGACAGACCGGGCAGGTGAGCGTGAGTTTCAATCCCGTGACGATCGGATCGTTTACTGGCTCGGTTGTCTTCACTAGTAACGGCGGCGCTTCGACCAATGCTGTGACCGGTTCGGGCGCTGTCGCACCGACTGCGGGCTTCACGGGGAGCCTGACCAATGGTGCGGTGACGTTATTGGTGAACTTCACGGATGCTTCCAGCGGCACCGTGACCAGCCGTGTGTGGGCTTTTGGCGACGGTAGCGCGAGCACCCTGACCAGCCCCAGCCATGCTTACACCAATGCGGGAACTTTCTCGGTCAGCTTGACAGTGTTTGGGCCGCTCGGGTCGAACACATTGCCGCGGGCGAACTATATTACTGTGACCAACGTATTCGGAGCACCCGTAGCCGCGTTTGTCGCTAGTCCGACGAATGGCGCCGTGCCGCTGCTGGTGAACTTCACGGACACGTCGACGGGCATGGTCACGAATCACTTGTGGACGTTCGGCGACGACAATACGAGCACCCTGACCAGTCCGAGCCACTCGTACACCAACGCGGGAATTTTCTCGGTGAGCTTGACGGTCGTGGGCCCCGGCGGGTCGAACACGCTGCTGCAGTCGAACTATATTACCGTGACCAACGTGCTTGTAGCACCCGTGGCGGCATTCATGGCCAGTCCTACCCATGGAGCCGTGCCGCTGGTGGTGGCCTTCACGGATGCCTCGACCGGCCCGATCACGAACTATTTCTGGAATTTCGGGGATGGCAATACGAGCACCCTGACCAGTCCAAGTCACGCCTACTCCACAGCTGGCGTTTATTCGGTGGGGCTTACAGTCTCTGGGCCCGGTGGGTCGAGTGCAACCAACCGGCTGAACTTGATTACCGCAACAAACGCAGTGAATACACCGCCGACAGTGACCATCATTCGGCCTGCCAACGGCATGTTGTACCCGCCGCTCACCAATCTGACGATTACCATTGTTGCCAGCGCCACGGCCAACGACGGCGGAACCATCAACAAGATCGAGTTCTTTGTCGACGGCGCGAAACTTGGGGAGACCGCGTCCAACCCGGGGACAAACTTACTTGTCCAACCGACGCTGGGCACGCATACGCTCGTGGCGCGCGCGACGGACACGTTCGGTGTGAAGAACCTCTCCGGCAGCGCGACGATCACTGTTGGCGCGCAGAACTCGCCGTTGGGAGATTGGGAGGTGACGATCAGTGGCGCCGACAAAGGGGCCCAGTTCCTGACGTTCGAGGATGATTTCAGTGCCAGCGGCTATGGGATTCGGCTCAAGACGTTTGGACTGGACGACGTGTCGGGCCACTGGGGGCTCAACGCGAAGGGACAGGTAACGGGACCGTTTGTCGAACAGACCGACGGCACGACGAATTGGACCGGCACCTTGTTGGGGTCGGTGAAGAGCTCCAAGAACATTAGTGGGGCGGTGCCGACCACAGCCTTGGGCACTTTCCACTGGAAGGGTGTGCCGGCCACGGCGTTCCCGGATCTCGGCGGCACGTGGACCGGGCTGGTGACGGTCGCCAAGATCGCGACGGTGGTCAATTATGTGATCACCAGCAATGCGAATGATTCCGCCGTGTTTGACATTGCGACGAGCAGGGATTCGGGCGTGGTGGTGGGACAGTTGTTGGTGACGTCCCGGAACAAGGTGTATGCGTACGTCACATTCGACGGGAAGCAGGTCCGATTGTCCGGCGTCTTCAGTGAGGCGCGCCGTTCGCTGACGTTGCGGGGCACGAATGAGACCGCCGAGAAGGTCTCCGTCAAGGTCTTCCAACAGTAATGTCCGAGCCATGCGTTTGGCTTGTTTTCCAGTGGCGATGTGTCTATAAGGGACCCGCGGTATCTAAGGCTTTCGAAGGCGAACTGATGAAGTTGAACCCACGACGGTAACGCAATGAGAGGCTTCTACTTCGCCCTCGTGTTCTCCCTCGCCGCGGCAGCCCACGCTGCGTTCTCGTCACCTGAGGACTGGCGTGACGAGAACATCTATTTCATTTTCCTGGATCGGTTTTACGACGGCGATCCCTCCAATAACAATGTCGAAAGCGCGCACGGGGCGCCGTATTCACCGAGCGACGCGCATGCCATCCATGGCGGCGACCTGAAAGGCGTTCAGCAGAAGCTCGACTACATCAAATCGCTCGGCGCGACCGCCATCTGGATCACCCCGATCCCGTACAATGTCGGCGGCTCCGCGTTCCACGGCTATGGGGCGCAGGATTTTTACACGTTGGCGCCTCACTGGGGCACGATGACCGATCTGTCGAACATGGTCAGCGCGGCGCACTCCCGCGGGATCAAGGTCATTCTGGACATCGTCTGCAACCATAGCGGCGATCTCATTGACAGCGGCGACTCCGGTTATCCGAATTTCCTGGCGCCGCCGTCGGGCTATAACATGCGCTACAAGAACATCGCCAATCAACACGCGCCGCCATTCAACATCACCAACGCCACGCCGTCGGCCTTCACGTCCATCTTCCACAACAACGGCGCGATACAGAATTTCGGCAACACCCAGCAGGTCGTGCTCGGGGAATTGTCCAGTCTGGACGACTTTGCCACGGAGACGACCTACGTCCGCACCAACATGATGAACATCTACACCAACTGGGTCGGCATCGCCGACCTCGACGGCTTTCGCATCGATACGGTGAAGCACGTGGACTATGGTTTCTGGCAGTATTGGTGCCCGCAGCTCCATCAGTACGCCACGTCCATCGGTAAATCGAACTTCTTCATGTTCGGGGAGATCTTTGACAGCAGCGAGGCGTTGGTGGGCTCGTACACCGGCACAATGGGCGGCGGCCCATACAAGCTGGATTCTTCATTGGACTACCCGCTCTATGACACTGTCAACTCTGTCTTCGCCACCGCCTCGGGTAACACGAAGCAGATCGAAAATCACTACAACGCGATTGCCGCCAACTACGACACGAATGCCTGGTATCGACTCGTCACGTTCTTGGACAACCACGACAACCCGCGCTTCCTGAGTCCAGGCGAGGCCAATGACAACACCAACCGCCTCGGCGTCGCGCTGGAATTCCTGTACACGTCGCGAGGCATCCCGTGCCTCTACTACGGAACGGAGCAGGCGTTCGACGGCACCACCGATCCGAACAACCGGGAGGACATGTTTGCCGGCCAGTTCGAACAAGGCCCGTCACTCGGCGACAACTTCAACGAGACACACCCTCTCTTCCAACTCGTGGCCAAACTCAATAACTTCCGCCGTCTCTATCAATCGCTTCGTCGTGGCGTGCACAATAATCGTTGGAACACACCTGGTGGCCCGGGCTTGTTTGCCTACTCCCGCGTCTTCAGTAACGAAGAGGTTTTCGTCGTCTTCAACACCGCCAGTTCCACCCAGACGCTGAGCAATCGTTCGACCATCTATCCGTCCGGTACCGTGCTCGTCAACCTGCTCGACACGAACGAAACGATCATGGTCTCGGCCCTTACCAACACGACGCCACAGATTTCGGTGCCGAGCATGACCGCCAAGATCTTCATTGCCCAATCGCTGGTGCAACCGCTCGATCCCGTCGTCATCAGCCAAAGCCCGGCGCACGCGGCGACCTGCATCTCAACTTCCGCGTCAATTGCGCTGCAATTCAGCAAACCGATGGACACCGACTCGGTTGAGGCTGCGTTCTCCGTAACGCCCGCGACAACGGGCACTTTCACGTGGAACACGGTTCACGATACGATGACGTTTACTCCGAGCACTGCCTGGCCTGTGTTCACCACGAATCTGGCTCACCTGGCAACGAATGCGGTGGACTCGGTTGATGGCAATTCGCTCTACGCGCCGTTCGACACCTACTTTGTGACGTTCACCACCAATACGATTACCACCAGTTCATCGCCCGCCGGAGGAGGCACAACCAGTGGCGGCGGCACGGTGAACTGCGGGTCGAATATCACCGTCTGCGCGACACCGAATTCGTGCTACACCTTCGTGAACTGGACACAGAATGGCAGCCTGGTCAGTACCACAGCCTGCTATACCTTTTTTGTAACCAGCAACGAAACCCTGGTGGCGAATTTTGTGAACGCGTTGGAAGCGCTGGCGACTGACAATGCCGGCGACCCGGTGTACGGCTCAGGCTGGTCGGACGGCAGCAACGGCGGGATCGGTTTGAACCCGTGGGCGTTGACGAAGACAAGCACCAACGCCAATAGAAACGGTTTCTTTCTCGACTTGTCCACTGACAACGCGCCCCATGTGCCGCCTGGAGTCGACACCAGTGGCAAGTCGTGGGGCATCTACGCGAACGGTAGCAACACCGCCGCTGCATATCGCTCATTTACCGCCGGCCCGGTGCAGCCTGGCGGGCAACTTCTGATCGACATGGACAATGGCCTCAACGACGTGGACGGCTCGGCGGTGGGGTTCACCCTGCGCAACGGCGACGCCACGAACACCCCTACGGACTACACCACAGGCGCCCGCCTCCAGTTCTACCTGGCCGGTGGTAGCAGCGATTATACGGTTGTTGACGCTACGGGCACGTATGACAGCGGAGTGCCGCTGACCTACACAGGGATGCACTTGATTTTTTCGCTCGGCACGAATGATGATTATACGCTGGCGGTTGTTACCGGCGGAAGTAGCTCGACCAATACCATCAGCGGCACACAGGGAGGCGCGCCGAACAGCACGCTGGACAGCATCGCCCTGTTTAACGACGACGCCGGCGCCGGCGCTTCGCACAACGTCTTCTTCAACTCGCTATCCGTGGCCAATTTCACGCCCATCACCTACACGATCAACACCAGCTCCTCGCCGCCCGGTGGCGGTTCAACCGGCGGCGGGGGAGTCGTAAACTGCGGCTCGAACGTGACCGTATGCGCTGTGACGAACGCGTGTTATCAGTTTGTGAACTGGACCGAAGGCAGCAATGTCGCAAGCAGTTCCCTTTGCTACGACTTTATGGTATCCGGCGACCGCGATTTGGTGGCGAACTTCAGCCAAATCAATTACACGATCACCACGAGTTCCTCACCGCCGGAAGGAGGAACGACGGACGGCGGCGGATCCAAGGTATGCGGTTCCAGCGTAACGGTGAACGCAACACCGAATCCCGGATACAATTTCGTGAATTGGACGGAAGACGGCAGTCCGGTAAGCAGTTCCTCGAACTACACATTCACTGCGTCTGGCAACCGGGACCTGGTGGGGAATTTTATCATCACCCAGGCACCACCGGTGGCCAGCTTCACGGCCAACCCGACCCTTGGGGCCGCGCCGTTGCTGGTGAACTTCACGGATACTTCAACCGGCACCATCACGAACCACTTCTGGAGCTTCGGCGACGGCAACACGAGCACAGCCACTAGTCCGAGCCATTCGTACTCTACAGCCGCCGTCTATTCGGTGGCGCTGACGGTCTCCGGCCCTGGTGGGTCAGGCGCGACCAACCGGCTGAACCTGATCACCGTCACGAATACGGTTAACACACCGCCGACGGTAAGCATCATTCGGCCGGCCAACGGCATGCTCTACCCGACGCTGACCAACCTGACGATTACGATTGTTGCCACCGCCATGGCCAATGACGGGGGGGCCATCAGCAAGCTTGAGTTCTTTGCGGACGACGTGAAATTCGGGGAGACAACGTCCAACCCCGGGACAAACTTGCTGGTCCATCCCACACTCGGTACTCACACGCTCACAGTTGTCGCCACCGACACGCTCCTGGCGACCAACCGATCGAACCCATCCACCATCACCATCGGCGCCAAGAACTCGCCTTTGGGTGATTGGGAAGTCACGATCAGCGGCGCTGACAAAGGTGCGCAGTTCCTCACGTTCGAGGACGACTTCAGTGCCAGTGGCTATGGGATTCGGTTCAAGACGTTTGGACTGGACGACGTGTCAGGTCACTGGGGGCTCAACTCGAAAGGACAGCTAACGGGACCGTTTGTGGAGCAAACCGGCGGCACGACGAACTGGACCGGCACATTGTTGGGGATGGCGGCGAGTCTCAAGAACGTCAACGGGGCAGTGCCGACCACTGCCTCGGGTACTTTACACTGGAAGGGCGTACCGGCCACGACGTTCCCGGATCTCAGCGGCACGTGGACGGGAACGGTGACAGTCGCCAAGACCGCGATGGCGGTCGGTTATGCGATCACCAGCAATGCGAACGATTCGGCTGTGTTCGATATTGCGACGACCGGGGAACCGGGCACGGTGGTGGGACAGATGCTGGTGACGTCCCGGAACAAGGTATATGCGTACGTCACGTTCGACGGCCACCAGCTCCGATTGTCGGGCGTCTTCAGTGCGGTGCGCCGCTCGCTGACGTTGCGGGGCACGGATGAAACCGCCGAGAAGATTGCCGTGAAGCTCTTCAAACAGTGACAGCAAGGATAGGGATGGCTCCGCGTTGACAGTGCTGCCATCGACGACTACGATGACCCACGCATGAACGAGACGTGGAAAAATCTGCGGAATTCCTTCTTTGCGGGCCTGCTGGTCGTCGTGCCGGTGGCCGCGTCGATGCTCATCCTGCTCGGGATCTTCACGTGGGTGACCGATTTCATGCTGCCCGATGCTCTGCGCCAACAGATGTTGACGCCGTTGTATCGGATCATTGCGTTGGTTCTGTTCGTGGCGTTCACAATTGGGGTGGGGTGGGTTACTCGTCTGGTAATCGGCAAGCGGATGGTCTCGGCCACGGAATCGCTCATCACGCATGTGCCCTTGCTGAACAAGACGTATGGTTTCATGAAGGAAATCAGCCAAACGCTGCTTTCGGGAAAAAAGACGATGTTCCAGCGTGTGGTGCTGGTGGAATTTCCACGGCCGGGCACGTACACGATCGGTTTCGTGACCAGCGAGATCGGCGGCGAGGTCCGGGAGAAGACGCACGAAACACTGGTCAACGTGTTTGTGCCGGCGACGCCGAATCCAACCAGTGGTATTCTGCTATTCGTCCCGCACGGGGAACTGATCGACCTGGAGATGAGCGTGGCCGAGGGCATGAAAATGGTGATTTCGTGCGGTTCGGTCATGCCGCCGTACGCGGCGAAGACGCAGCAGCCCGCCGCGCCTCTATTGCGGTAGCAACGCATGGACACCGAGCGCGCCGAAGGGATCGTTTTGCGTCGTCAGCCGGTCACGGAATCCAGCCTCATCGTCACCTGGTACACACGCGAATTCGGCAAACTGAAGACGCTGGCGAAAGGCGCCCGCCGACCGAAAGGCCCGTTCCAGGGAAAAATCGACCTGTTCTACTGCGATGAGATTGTTTTTTTGCCGAGCCGGCGAAGTGATCTGCACCTCTTGCACGATTGCTTCCTTGAGGAGCCGCACGCGCGTTTGCGGGAGTCGGTTGACTCATTGGCCGCAGCGTCCTACGTCTGTGAATTGGTCGAGATGGCCACGGAGCGCGAGGATCCAAACGTCAGGATTCACTCCCTATTGACGGCGATCTTGGATGCACTGGAACGGCGAAAACATAATGCGGTCTTGTTGATCTGGTTCGAGATCCAACTTTTGGCAGCTGCGGGTTGGACCCCGAAATGGGAGGCGGCAACAAGCGTGAACAAGGTTCTTCGGTCACTGGCAAGTGCGTCGTTGAAGGGCGTCGAGCGCGTCCGTTTGAGTACCGAGCAAATCGTTGCGAGCCAGCGGGTTGTGTGGGAACTCTTGGATGCAGAACTTGGGCGCAGACCGCGAACGAGACAATTTCTCGTGGAAAAATGAGGAATTGACTAATTGCCGTACAACCCATATAATACATGGCTTACAGGCGAGAGCCACGGCTTGTTTGTAGATAAGCTGGTCAATGGCAGGGAGATGTTAGTAAGTGGTCGAGTTTAAACGGTTCGGAAGATAGGAGACGCCTGTCCCGAAACAGGCGCGCAGGCTGCGAGCCACCCAAAAGAAGGTTCAGAGCTAAATAGAGGAGTTGTATAAAAGCATGTCTACTCAAATTGTAGAATTCCCTTCGCACGAGCGGCCACACACAGAAGTCAATACCATCCAGATGGTTGGGATTGCGACGGCATGTACAATCATTTGGTTCGTTCTGTTGGGTCTTACGCCGATTACCAAAGCAAACTTCGTGCGAGATCTGTTTTTGGGTTCCGAGTCGAAGAATGGCGTGCTGGTGCATCCCTACCTGATCGAACGCGTTATCTTCCAAGGCTTGATAAGCTGGGTGTTCGCGTTGTCGATGGGCAACATCGCCCTAAAGTTTCTGCGGATGAACAAAGAACGCGCCGCGATTGAGGACGCTGGCCTGCCGGAAGATCTCGACATGAGCGACAACGAGCGGCTTATTGATGTTTACAACCGCGTAAAAGATCGTCCGAATATTGCCGAGAGCCTTGGTCTCACACGCATTGCGCGCGTATTGGCCATGTGGATCAACACGGGTGATTTTGAGCGCACCACCGAATATGCGCGCGAACAAGCTGACATGGACGCGGCTGCCTCGGATTCATCTTTCCGCCGAAATCGTCTGTTCATCTGGGCGATGCCGCTGTTGGGGTTCGTCGGCACCGTGTATGGCGTGGCGGCCGGCATCAGCGGTTTCGCCGCGTTCCTGACGGGCGCGAACGTGACGACGGAAGCGATCACGGGGCAAATCGGCACGATCACCGAAGGCCTTGCGGTCGCGTTCATGTGCACACTCCTGGGCTTGTTGACCGCCGGTTTGGCGGCGTTTCCGAGCTTGATGGTTGAGCGCAAGGAAGAAGAGATACTCGGCGAGATCGATGAACTGGTTGAGGATCGCCTGCTTTCGCGCATGCCTTCGGCGGAAGCGCAGAAAGCGTTCCCGGTGGACGAGATGGTCGCGGCGATTCGCCAGGGGATGGAGGGCATGCAGACGCAGTCGAAATTCCCCGTGGAAGAACTGGCCCAGGCCATCGACGCCGGTTTTCGCCGATTGCCCAATCCTGATCGGTATGAAGAGGTCTTTTCGCGCGCGATCTCCAAGGCGGGGGACGTGATCAACCAGAAGTACGACGAATTTGCGCAGAATTACGAGCGGCGGATCGGCGAACTGGGCTCCCAGCTCGGTGGCAAGCTGGAAGGCGTGGCCAGCAACTTCAACAACGGCACGCAGCGGATCATGTCGGAACTCACCAAGACGCAGGAGCGCAACCTGGAGATTTACACGAAGAACGAGCAGAAGTTGGCGGACAAATTCGACGATTTGACGGAGCAACTTACCCGGATCGCCAAGGAGCAGTCCGAGCAGTTTGGCGACGCCCACGAGAAGTACGTTGGGGCCATCCAGGAATTGGACAAGAAAGAGATTGCCCGCTTTGAGAAGATGGTGCAGGAGTTCAGTCAGCTTTCAACGCGACTGGCCGATTCGTTCCGACAAGCCGTTTCGTCCCTGGAGACCGCGTCCACGCGCTACAGCGAACGCATGCAACAATCCGTCGAGTCGCTCAACGAGCAACTGGAGAAAGTCGCCCAATTGGGCACGGAGATCGACAAAGTGTTGCGGACGACGCAGGCGATGGAAACAACTTTGCGGCAGGTGGGCAGTTCGGATGAATTCCGGCAGACGCTGGCGAACCTTCGCAATCACCTGAGCACGAGCGACGAGTTGCTCAAGCAGCTCTCCCGTCCGCGCAAGGTTGTCTTCCAGGAAGCCCGCGGCGACGACGGAATGTGAACATGCCGAGATTAACCGCATCGCTCGGGCAGGGACGCTGATTCCATGGCGCGTCGCAAGCCATACGAGAAGATCGACATCAACGTCGAGCCTTTCCTGTCAATCATGGCGATCGTGCTAAAACTGATCTCCTTGATCCTCGTGGTTATCGTCATGCGCATTGCCGTCAATCCAAAGGGCAAACGTATTATCGCGTTTGCCGGGCTGTATTCCGGGCACAATAACGTTACGAACCCAAAGATCCCTTCGTATATTGATTGCCAGCAGGACAAACTGGTCTTGTATCCCGGCGAGGTGAAGGTTGCGTGGGAGGAGTTGCAGCAATCGGGGAATCCAGTCGAGAAACTATTGGACAAGGTGCAGGCACACAGGGGTGACGAATATGTTGTCGTCATGGTGCGACCGCGGTCAGTGAAGCTCTATCGTACGGTTCGCAACCTGATCGGGAAGCGGCCGATCGAGGTTGGTTACGATGCCATCGATGCTGACTTCAAAGTTGATTGGAATGAGGCTGAAAAGGGTCTGGCTATTTCCACGGATTGATAAACATGGCAGGGCGAAGAAAAAAGAAGAAGGCCGAGTTCGAGATGCTCATCATTTCGTTCTGTGATATTATTACCATCTCGACGGCGGCTCTGCTCCTGGCCCTGTTTGTCACAGTGCAACTGGCCGTCAAGATACCTGTTTTTAGACCGACCCCGCGTTCCGCTCCTTCCTCAAAACAAGCTCTTTTCTTCGAGTGTCGAAACGACCACCTATTCTTTGTCGACAAAGCCGGCTTGGATGAGCAGGTCGAGGAATTGATGTCGAGACTGAATCCAGGAGTTCGCGGTGGTGACCTTGGATCTTTCCTAAAAGCTATTCAAGGGCAAGAGGTTGGGAATCCCTACTACAAGGTTGATCCCCGCTATTTGCTCGTGGGGCAGATGGGATTGGAAGCGCGTCCGGGCGCTACCGGAGAAGGAGCGGCCGATCTTGAGAATCCCAACAGCAAGTACCAGGCAATCCTGTCTCAACTAGACAAGGGCAAGCAATACGTTGCTTTTCTGGTCAGGGATGATAGTTTCAACGTGTTTCGCAAGGCCCGCCAGGCTGCGGATAACCTGGGCTTCGATACCGGCTGGGAACTACTCGGGATCGACGAACCGATCAAGTTTGGTGAAGGCGGAACCGCGATAGGTACGCAGTAGGAACATCTCATGGCCGGGAACAAAGGGAAGAATACACGGGGAAAGGGACTTAGGGCCAACGTTATCGTTTGGACGCTGCTGGTCGTCCTGCTGTTGGCCGCGGGGGTCCTGGCTCTCAATGTAACCCAACGATTCCGCCGGGTTGTCCTGGAGACGAATCAAGTTCGCATGGTTGTCCAGGACGCTGTGAGACGGCAGGATATGATCGTCAAGGCGCCGGCGCGCAAGGAATTCTCCGCCGCCTTCCTGCAAATGGCGTTCGGGGATAATCCGCAGCTTTTGGAGCAAATCAAGGAGTCTCTCGGCAAGGCCCTTGGCGCCAATCCCACGCTGGCCCAGGGCGACGTCGCCATGATGCTGGTCACGTATCGCGCGGAAGGGGAATTGCGCGACGTGGCGATTCACATCTTTGGGAACCTGGTACCCGAGAAGCTGCCTGCGTTCAGTTCGGAGGGCTACTGGAAGGCTCAACTTCCCGAGAATTTTTTTAAGATGGGTCAATCCATGCTGTCCACGCTGGGGCGTGAGGTCGTCATCCTCGCCAGCCCGGAAGCTGAGAAGCGACAGCGGGAACTGCTGGAAGCCGTGCTGAACGATCGTTACGAGACCGTTCAGAACTACCTCCACGAGCCCGTTTCCTTTATTGCCGTCATCCCCGAGCCGGGCTTGCTGTTTACGGATCGTTTCCGTCCCTACATGGCGGCGGCTTTGGTGAAGGGCAAGATCTCGCTGGACGAGGGGCGTATCGAAATGGTGGCCCTCAGCTTCGATCCGAAGAAGGCTCAGGAATTGGCGCAGCTGTTGTCTGATACTAGGATGATGGGCGTGGGGATGGCCCGCGTGAGATTTGACAGCCCGGAGGCCGAGACTGCGCTCCAGCAGTTGTCCCGCGCGCAAATTGTGGCGGACGGTCCGGCGGTGAAAGTGACCGCCATGATGCCCTCCGAAGTGATTGAACGGGGACTACCGCGAATCATTCGTGCTCTGGCGAAGGGTGTCGGGCGAATCCAGCGGGGGCCGGGTTACCCGAGTTGACCACTTCGGCACACCACTGCATGTACCGGTGAGGAAGATGACGATGCGGCGATTCAAGTTTTGGCTGATCGGTATCTTGAGCATTTATGTGTTGTTGCCCTTGTCGCATGGGGAAGAGGCAGCGTCGCCATCGGCGGACACCAAACTCCAGGTCGCCTACCAGCGCCTCCATTTCGACCGGCTCTATCCTCCCACGGCCGTTTCCTACATCCAGGGTAAGCTGCAAAGCACCTCGAACACCATGGAAGTTCTGGCTGGCCTGGCCAAAGACGATCGCAGCGAGGTGCGGGTCCTGGTGACAGCATTGCTCGGGGAGTTTGGCGAGCCGGATGGCGGCAAGATCCTCTGGCGTATGACCCGCGACGAAACGGAGTCTGTCCGCATGGCTGCCGCAGGAGCGTTGACGCGGCTGTCGCAGTTGACGCCCCTGGCCATTTCCACGGACGGCTTGAAGGACGAACGAGCTGACGTGCGACGGCTGACGGCGGCCGCGTTACGGCAATCCGCGGACCGATCAGCGGAATCGGCATTGATCGATACCATCCGGGATCCAGACGACTTGGTCCGGATGGAAGTTGTCAGCGCCCTGGCCGAGTGTGGAACCGCCGCCTCGGTTCCCTCGCTCGCGGAAGCGTTGCGGGACAAGAACGCGCTCGTCCGAACTGCCGCAGCCAGTACCTTGGCGCATTTCGACGGCGCCTCCTCGATTCCAGTGCTGATCGGTGCCCTGGACGATCCCGATTGGCACGTCCGCGCCACAGTGATCATGTCGTTGTCGGCAACCGCCGGGGACCAGAAGGATCGGATCGCCCTGATCGTCGAACCCATTGCCGCCAAACTTCAAAATGACCCTTACGCGCTCGTTCGCGACCGGGCCGCGGACGCGTTGGCCCACTCTGACGACGAGAAAGCGATTGCGGCGCTGGTTCGTGCCATCGTCTCCGACGACCGCGAGGCCAGGCTGCATGCCCACGAGGCGATCATCCGCAGCCGAGCTGTCTCGGCGTTGCCAAGCCTGACCGGGTACCTGCATCATCCCAATCGCGATGTTCGCGAGAAGATCATCCGCATCTTCGGGGAGATTGGCGGCGGGGAACAACTCCCAGCGGTCATCGAGGCGTTGAAGGACACGGATCCCGTGGTCCGTTTCGCTGCGGTCCAGGCGCTGCGCCGTCTACGAGGAGAGGGCCTTGTCGAAGCGCTGCAGGAAAGGTGCAACGACGCCGACGCCAACGTGCGGGCAGAATCCGCGCGGACACTCGGTAATCTTGGGGAGCGGACGGCGGTGCCGAAACTGGTGGAACTACTCCGTGATTCCAACGGCTTTGTACGGGCCGCGGCGGCCGAGGCGCTGGGCAAGCTGGGCGATCGGAGTGCGACGACAGCCTTGATCCAGGTCCTCACGGGCGATAAGAAACAAACAGCGGCGGCATCGGAACAAGACGGCCTTGTCATCGGGACGCAGACGGGCCTGCTGCCGGAAATTGCCAGGATGAAGGTGGTTGAGGAGAAGATCATCGCCGCCAAGGCCCTGGGAGACATTCGTGATCCCGCGTCCATTGATTCTCTGGTCGAACAAGGTTTGAGGGCGGAAGACGCCGGGTTGCGGGCGGAGTCGGCGGTGTCACTCGGCAAGATCGGTGAGGCACGCGCCATCGGACCGCTGGAAGCGGCTGTGCGTCCCTACTACGAAGCGGCACCGGCGGACACAGAAGGCGTCACGATTGTGACCGGACCGATCGATGAGAAGGTGCGGCTCATGAAGGAAAAGGAGTCCCGTGTCCGTGCTTCGGTCGCGTGGGCGCTGGGGCAGATTGGCGATGCCAACGCGAAGGAAATTCTTACGCGCGCGGAGAATGACGAGAACAGTCTCGTGCGCGACGCTGCTGCCGAGGCTTTGGCCAAAGTAACGGAGAAGCAAGAAAAGGTTGCGGCAGGGGCGGCAAATCCACCCGCCACACATTGAACCGGGTTGGCGTTCGGTTTGTCCACTTTCGTTCACGGGTTGTCTGGCCAGGCCGATAATTTGACTTCACGTGACGTTGGCCTATGTTAAAAAGGCGTTGGGTCCACCGGAGGAATTGCTGGAATTGGCCGTTCTCTTGGAGGTTTATGGCATTTTCGTGTGGCCATGATCGAGGTTCCAAACAACGGGAATCCCGCGCCGCGGCTGGCATCGAACTTGCATATTTGAGACGCGAAATGAATAACAGGACCACCAGTTACCGAGGACTGAGGCTCAATCCGTATTTTGTATTTCGCAGTTCAGCCGCCGGTCTGATGTTTTACTTGTCTTCGCATTGTCTCGCGGCAACCTTGGCGGCGGATTCCATCTTCTCATCTCCCAATGCGGTTGTGGCCGCGGTTCCCGTGAAAGCGCTGGCTGTCAATCAGCCTGCCCGCGGCACCGCCGCGCTGGCTCCTGCTCAATACAGTGAATGTCTCCAGTTGTTGGGGGAAACCGATCACGTCAGTCCCGCGCTCGTGGGAAACGTCTCCGCGATGCTGAATCATCCCTCCGAGGCGTCATCGATTGTGCCACCGACCTCCCCGTCGTTGATGGTCGTCAGTTACCACGAACAAGCTGGAGAAGCGCGTGACGTCGTCGTGCAACTTTTCTTCGATCCCATCGGCGGCGGACAGAACGTGCTGAACGATGCCGGCTACGTCCACGCCCGATTGGGGGATGAGTTGTCGGGTTCCGCCGACCAGCTTCTGGGTCTGATGTTCCGCCAGGTCGCGTACTTCGGGCAGAAGGACGAAGTTGAGCGCCAACGGCGGGCCTTTCAGGCGATGTTGAATGGCGATATGACGCTCTTGCGGGAACAGACGGTCGACCCTTTGCATGTGCTCGTGGTCATGCCGCACGGCGGCACGTTCCTGCCCAGCAGCCTTCGTTCGCGTGTGCATGGATTGGTCGTGGATGCCGAATTGGCCTTTGGCACGTGGAGCGGCCGAATCGGAATGGTGACCGATGACGGCGAAACCGCCGAGCAGGTGGGCAACATCGTCGCCGCCTGGCGTGAAATGGCCATGTCGTTTGCCGACACCTTCGCGAGCCACAGTTCCGGCAAGCAACTTCGTGACTCGCTGAAATCGAGCACGGTCCAGGTTGTGGCCAATCGCGTACTGGCCTCCGCTTCGGTTGATTCGCGCACGGTAGTTCGTACGTCCAAGGAAATCACCGGCCACGGCGGCGGCTGCCCATCGGGAGGCTTTTGCTCGAAAGACAAGGTGGCGATCTGCCACAAAGTCGACAGCAAGCACGAGCAGACTTTGTGCGTGGCGCCGTCCGCAGTTGCGGGGTTTCTCGCGCAGGGCGATCATTGTGGTCCGTGCGCCGGGGATTGACGCAGACAACCGCTGGCAGCCTGTCTGTGGGGAAGGATGCCTGGCGACATCTGGGCCGGAATGAAGGAGGCAAACCCGCTGAAATATTCTCGCATCTTCCGCTCATGGCTGCTGGTTTTGGCGCTCCCGGGCCTCTGCCTGGCACAGGCATCAGGACCGATGCCGACGGAGACGGACAAGAAGTTTGAGCGCCTGGCGCGCTGGGTAAAATCACCGGACGAGACCGTTCGCGTGGACGCCATTCAGGAACTCGCTATAGTTCATGATCCCGCTGCAGTTCCGCTGATCTTGCAGTGCCTTCAGGACACCAACACCGCAGTGCGCGGCGCCGCCGCATGGAGCCTCCTGCTTTATCGCGGTCCGGAGGTCATCAGCGCGCTACGGCCGGTGTTAAACGACGAGGACGACCGCGTGCGGGCCTCCGCCGTCTGGTCACTGAGTCACGTGGGCGGCAAAGCGGTCCTGCCGGATGTCGTCCGTCTGGCCACCAACGACGCCTCGGGAGTTGTTCGTTTCCGCGCCGTCTGGGGCCTGGCGTTCTGCGGCGACAAGTCGACGCTGCCCATTGTCGTCAATGCGTTGGGCGACTACAACAACGCCGTCCGCGAACGCTCCGCGTTGCTGGCCCTCGATGCGCTGGCGGACAAATCCGTACTACCTCTGCTGTTGCAACAACGACACGATATCCTCCCTGCCACGCGCCGCGTGGTCATGTATCTGCTGGCCAAGTACGGCGACGGCTCCGTCATTCCCGGCCTTATCGAAGGGCTTCAGGACCCGGACGCGCTGGTGCGCGCCGAGGCGGCGATCTCACTGGGGAAACTTCGCGCTCGCAAGAACCTGGATGCACTGCAGCCGTTGCTCGAGGATCCCGATGAACACGTGCGCGGTTCCACGGCCTATGCCATAGGTTTGATGGGCGACCCGTCGGGCGTCAAGCTGTTGCGCTCGTTATCGCAGGATAACAGCGCGTTCGTGCGCGCCGTTGCAGCGGAGTCACTGCAGAAACTCGGAGACAAGGCGGCCAAACCACCGGAAGGCTTCAAAGCTGCCGAGTTGTTTACCTTCCCGATCTACAGCCCCGAGCAGAAAGAACTCTACTAGCCAGCGTCGCTTACGCACGCGCCGGTGGACAGATCCCATTTGGCGACTGGCGTACGAACTCGATGAACTCCCGGGCTTCGGATGTCTTGTATGCACCATCCACTGAGGCTTCCTTCAACGCCTGCGTTCCGTTCGAACCCGAGAGATAGAACAACTGGTAAAGTCGCTTGAGTTCGGCGATCGCTTCACGCGAAATTTTCATCCGCCGCAAACCTACCAGGTTCAGCGCGTGAATCTCGTTGCGTTCCGCCGCGAGTGTGAAGGGTGGCACGTCCATCGAGACGCGGGCATTGCCGGAAAACATCGCCAGTCGCCCGACGTGCGTGAATTGGTGAATGACGACGCCACCCGAAATGAACGCCCGGTCCCCTACATGCACGTGTCCTGCGACCAGCGCGCAATTGCAGATGATCACGTTGTTACCGATGACGCAATTATGCCCGACGTGCGCCGTGGCCATCAGGTAGCATTCATTGCCGATGACCGTCGCGCTCTCCGGCTCCGTACCGCGATGTACCGTGCAATACTCACGGAACACATTCCGGTCGCCGATCTTTAAATAACTGCGGCACGTGCGGTCGAACTTCAAATCCTGCGGTTCATGCCCGATCACCGCGCCCATGTGGATTTCATTATTGCGCCCAATCTCCGTGTGCCCCGTCAGATACGCGTTCGCCCAAATCCTCGTCCCCCCGGCAATCTTCACGTGCTCCTCGATGATGACATTCGGCCCCACCTCGACAGACGAGTCGAGTTCCGCCTTCTTGCTGATGATGGCTGTCGGATGAATCGGCATGGCCCCGAATATACCAAAGGCAACCTTTGCTGGCTAGAAATCAGCCTCGGGAACTAGGATAGGATCTCCGGTGCGGATCAGACCGGCCTTTACCACGCGGACGCAAATACCGCCACGTCCATCGGCCAGTGCGCGGGTCATGCCGGGCTCGGTGATCGTCTCGACGTAATGACAGGGTGGGCGGGGGCGGTCGTATGTCAGTGTGGCGTTACCGACGATGAATGTTTTCCCCGCGAGATCGTGCAAACGAATGCCGCGAGTGACAATGTTGCGGCGATGTTCGCCTTGGGCAACCTGAATGCCCGTCTGCCGCAAGATGTCATCGAGCGCCTCGCCTTCGATCAGTGTGACCTCACACTCGTCCACGCCGGAATAGTAGCCGACCCGCGTTTGGTATCGATCTCCCAGTAGGCCGCCATCGACGACGGCTTCAACCTGCTCCACCGGCTGCATCATCGCGCCGCCTTGTGCCGTGACAAAAATCTTTTCCACTATGCCTTGCATGGGTTACCACCGGTGATGCACTTCGGGACGGATATATTTGTCGTAGATGGCTGCGACTTTCAACATTGTCGCACGGCTTAAGCGGGGGAGGGACGAGGCGCGGACGTTCTGCTCGGCTTGGTCAGGACGTTTGGCGCCGGGAATGGCGCAGGTGACGGCGTCGTGCATGAGAATCCAGCGTAATGCGAACTGTGCGAGCGTCGCGCCTTTCGGTGTGAGTCGCTTCAGTTCTTTGACGGCTTTCAGGCCGGTATTATAGTCCACGCCGGAGAAAGTTTCACCGCGGTCAAAGGCTTCTCCGTGACGATTAAATTTCCGGTGATCATCAGCACTAAATTTCGTCTGGCGTGTCATCTTACCGGTGAGCAGGCCGCTGGCGATCGGGACGCGCGCCAGAATGCCAACCTTGCGGCGCTGGGCCTCCGCGAAGAACAACTCGGCCGGTCGCTGTCGGAACATGTTGAAAATGATCTGCACGCTCTGGACGTGCGGATAATCGATGGCTTTCAGTCCTTCTTCAACGGTCGCGACGCTGACGCCGTAGTGATGAATCTTGCCCGCTTTGGCGATGTCGTCCAACGCCTCGAAAACTTCTGGACGGTAATACACTTCCGTCGGCGGGCAGTGCAATTGCAGCAGGTCGATGCGTTCGGTTCTCAGATTGCGCAGGCTGCGTTCGATGAAGCCGGTTAGATTGCGTTTGTTGTAACCGTCTGCCGTGTGCGGAGAGAGACGACGGCCTGCTTTCGTCGCCACATGGATCGTCTCGGAGCGTTCCCGCACCACCTTGCCGACCAGCCGTTCGCTGTGCCCGTCGCCGTAGACATCGGCAGTGTCGATGAAGTTGACGCCAAGATCAATCGCGCGGCGAAGAGCCGCCAACGATTCGCGGTCGTCCACGGCTCCCCATGTCCCGCCGATGGCCCACGCGCCGAAGCTGATTTCGGAAACCTTCCAACCGGTGCGGCCGAGCGTGCGATAGCGCATAGCGAAATTACCTTTTCCTTACTCTGAGACAAATTAATATGGAGGGCCACGCTCCGTCGTGGCCGCTTCGCGCCGACACTACCGACAGCGCCGCAGAATCACAAGACCCTACGAATCGACCAAAAAACCACAAGAGACACCCCTCCGGTGGCTTCGATTCCCCGGAAAAGAGGTCACTTTTCATTAAAAACGGCCTCATAGACCCCCAGAATTGGGTTCGTTTTGGAAAACGAACCCAAATATTTTGCCCGATTTTTTGTGTGTATAACACCTTGTAGCGCTGTTGGTTAAATACTGTTTTGTCGCTGAGAGAAATTGGGTTCGTTTCGCAGAAACGTATATGAGCCCCCTGGAGGGCTTTCCTAGTGGCCTCGCACAGGCGGACGCGTCCATGATTTCCGGTGGTTTTCGGTAGGGCGCGACCGCCGGGCGCGCCGTCATGCTCGCCCCAGCCTCTTGCGCGTCGACCGTTGGAAAGCTTGGCCTTCGAAGCGTCTTCGCGAAGTAGGCTTGAACGTTTATCTGTCCAGTCTACCCGTTCTGCAACGCGATGTCCAGTAAAAGTATCAATTAACGATATATGGGCGATTTCCTGTAGTGGCGCGGGCGTCTCGCCCGTGTTGAATTCCCCGTTCAGCGCTGGTCTCCGAACCCACTACGGAGACCTTCAGTAATTACGTTGGTGGGTCTCGACAGCGAAGGGTGACTGCTGACCCGACCTGAGTCCGGCCCGCCCAACCTTGTTCTAAAGGTCTCGTAGTCATGCCGCATACTCTGCGGCATGGGTTAGGTGGCTGCTTTCCCCAGAATTGAGGGGGTCAGTTCTGGGGAAGTTCGCGCGCTAAACTTCGCATGGCATCTCGAATGCGTTCGCTGATCCCGTTGCGGATGTTAACCTCTGCGGTGCGCGGCGTGATCGCTCTTTGTTGGCCGGTTTGAACGGAGTGGCGTTTGCGATGCTCACCGATGACTCGCAGCTCGGGGATGCTTTCTGGTTTGCCGTTGGTGTACTCAAGTAGCGCCATCCAGCCGACCTTGAACCATTCATCGGATGTTTTCTTTGAGAGTGGCGGCAATGTGAGGCAATCCTTCGCCCAACGCGGAATTTTCTCCCACACACCTTTGAGAGGCTCGCGGCGGCATCGCCAAACCATCTGCGAAAATCTCACTTGCCATTGATTCGCATGAATCGTCTCCACCATTACAAGCGCGTAAAGCGTAGCACTTGGCATTTTTCCTCCCCAGCCGGTGCCCCATCGTGCGCCCCTGCCGCTGGCGATTGCAGATGTCTTACCCACTTCAAGCCGTTCAAGATGTGCGGCGACTTCCTTCATCCGCCGCGGACGAAGTGACACCATCATCGGCCATTCCACGGCTTTGCGCGCGTATGATTGAAGAAACTGTTCCTTGCGGTATGAGAGGCCGTCTAACCATTGTACATGATCACCGATCATTCGCAGCAGTGACCCCATGGCGAGTCTGTTGCCCTTGGCAGCATTGGCTCTTAGCTCCGCCAAACCTCTGTCGGTTTGACTCATCGCTTGGATTAATGCGTTTTCCTTGTCACAATCGTTAGCATAATGAGGCGGCGCTTTGTCTACTTCATCTTTGGAGGCAATCGGCGCACAGAATGGAACGTGTCGTATGCAGCCGCGCAGTTCCGTTATTGCTTTATCCCGGTCTCGCTTGCTAATGGGTCTTCGTCTCACTTTGCTGAACTGACGCATTCTCATTGTCCAATCGAGAGACGCCCGGTGAGCATGTTCGCGATTCTACCGTAGCGTCTACTCGTGCACCCGATCTAGATTCAAGCCGATGGATAGCACAACTCGGTCATCGTCGCAGCTTGCACTCGCACCCTCCCTCGTCCATTTGCGACGACGGGGTGTATAATTTGTTTTTACCCGAATCATTGTCTCGGTGATTGTTACGCGATTTGTATCGCCTTCTTCAACCGCCCGCTGCCGTTCCTTCTTCCAATGCGCCAACTCTTCCGCATCTCTTTGGGCCACCTCTTCAGAGTCGTGCAGTGTCCACTTCTTATTATCGGAATTCTCTCTCAAGAATTGTTGTATTTCTGTTTCCGTAAGGGGAACGGGTAGCGATGAGTCGTGTACGTAGCTAACGCGGTTGGCACGTCTATCGTTGTTGAAATCGACCCAGATTGTGATCCCATTAGTCAGATATTGGGCTCTGTCAATCCCTTTGCTTTCTTTTTTGTCCACCGGTTCCCCAAGATGTTTACTGCACCATTCCGCGCTCTTCCCGAGCGGGCTGGGCGACTCGCTTTGACGCCCGCATCCAACAATGAACAAGATGAACAGGATCGCGCTTCTCGTCGTTCTCATGGAGATTCCTTCGACTATGAATTGAACGGCAGACACTTCATCGAAGGCATCCTAGCAAAGCGGTAACGGGCGGGCAATGACGGAGGAACAACGTGTCACTATCACAACCGGGAAACCGCTCCTACAAGCGTGAACTGTGAACCGAGAACTCGGAGCCTCAATACTGCGGGATGTTTGTAGCTCGGCCCAAGCGTTGATGTTTCCGATGTTCCACGTGCTTCCCGGCGACCGCCCCGACTCGCTCTAACGGACCCGATAACGCGCCTTGGCGTCCTTCACCTGAAATCCAATGCTCTTCTTCGGCGGCTTGGGTGGCTCCGGCAATGCAGGTAGGTCGATGATGTCCATGACGCGGCCAACTCGGGCTAACAAGCCCAATGGCTACCTTCTCGGCTCATACCGCATCGCGACCGCGCCCGAGGCGAACTCCAGTCGGCTCACGAGCTTCAAGTCGACACTCTTCGATAGTCCCGCGAACAACGTCGGCCCGTGGCCCGCTATCCTGGGGTGCACCACGAGCTCGTACTCATCGATCAATCCCATCTCCGCCAACGCCAGCGGGAGCTTCACGCCTCCCGTGAACAGTCCCTTACCCGGCTCCTGTTTGAGCTTCTGAACGGCCTTCCCCAGATCCCCGCGCACGAGTTCCGCGTTCCAATCGACGCGCTCCAGCGTGCTCGAGACGACGTACTTCTTTGCCGCGTCGATGGTCCGGGCGAAAGGTTCCGTCCACTCAGGCATCACCACAGTTCGCGTCGCCAGCCGCCACGCCTCCTCCATCATTTGGTAAGTCACACGGCCAAAGAGCAGCGCATCGGCCTGGGCGATGTTTTCCATCGCGTGGCGATGGATGTCTTCGTCCGCGATCCCTTCACGATGATCGCAGCACCCGTCCAAGGTGACGTTGATGGAGTACCGAAGGGGTCGCATTTCGCAAGAGTACCGCCGATGGGATAGACGAGCAAGGTTAGCCCGCTTCAGGGTTCCAAACGAGTAAGCTGGAAGGTGAGGTCCTGTTGTAGCCGCGGCGCTCTGTCGCCGCGCAAGCCTGATCTACAAGCCTTTCCTCCTCATGCCGACAGAGCGGCGTGGCTACAAGAGCAGTTTTGCTTGGGGCTAATACAGCGGCACGTTCGGGTGGATGCGTTCAGCCGCGTCAATGCCGCCGGCGACGTTTTTGACCTTGCTGTGCGGGACTACGAGCTTGTCCTTCGGCAGTCGAGAAAACACTTGATAGCACTGTGTGGGAGGCTACTATGTGGCACGCGAGGGTCGCAGGACGTAAATAATACCGAAATGTCGGACAAGAGAAAGGCACCACTATGGCATTACGATTAGGCGATGTTGCTCCCAATTTTGTAGCCCCCACAACCGAGGGAATCATTGATTTTCACCGATGGCTCGGCGATTCCTGGGGCGTCCTCTTCTCGCATCCGGCCGATTTCACGCCGGTTTGCACCACCGAACTCGGCACAGTCGCCAAGATCAAGGCCGAATTTGAAAAGCGGAACGTCAAGGTGATGGCGGTCAGCGTAGACCCGCTGGAAAAGCACCACGACTGGATCGCGGACATCAATGAAACGCAAGCCGTCACAATGAATTTCCCGGTGATCGCGGATGAAAAACGCCAGGTCGCCACAGCGTATGACATGATTCATCCGAACGCGGACGACAAGGCCACGGTGCGGTCGGTGTTTATCATTGGGCCCGACAAGAAAATCAAATTAACCCTGACTTACCCGGCCAGCACGGGGCGCAATTTTGCTGAAATCCTGCGGGTGATTGATTCACTGCAATTGACAGCCAAACACAAGCTGGCCACACCGGCAGATTGGAAACAAGGGCAGGACTGCATCGTCGTGACGGCGGTATCCGACGCGGATGCAGAGAAATTATTCCCCAAAGGCGTCCGCAAAGTGAAGCCTTATCTCCGCTACACCCCGCAGCCCGTTTAGCCGCGGATCGGTGTAAGCAAATGACCGTCAATTTAGCAGTTCTATGAAAAAGCGCGTCCTCGTTCTCGGCGCCGGCTTCGGCGGGCTCGAACTTTGCACCATGCTTTCCGAGGCGTTCGGCGATGGCATCGACGTGACGCTGATCGACAAAGGCGATGCCTTCGTTTTCGGCTACTCGAAGCTCGACCTGATGTTCGGGCGCACGACGCTCGACGCGGTGCGGCTGCCTTACAAGGAATTCGTAAAGCCTGGCGTGCGTCTCCTCCAGGAGACAGTCAAGTCGATCGATCCTGTCGCCAAACGCGTCACGACCGATCGCGGAACTCATGAGGCAGATTTTCTGATCGTCGCGCTCGGCGCTGATTACGATTTTGACGCTACGCCGGGTCTGGCGGATACCACCGAGTTCTACACGGTTGCGGGTGCGGCGCGTCTGGGGAAGATCCTCCCGACGTTCACCAAAGGCCGCGTCATCATCGGCGTCTGTGGAGCGCCGTTCAAGTGCCCGCCGGCGCCCAGCGAAGCGGCGTTGATGATGCATGATTACCTCACTACCCGGGGCATCCGCAACGCCTGCGAGATCACGCTGATCCTCCCGCTCGAAACCCCGGTGCCTCCGTCACCCGAGACCTCGCGGGCGTTGATCGCCGCGTTCGCGGAGCGGAACATCACCTTCGTTGCCGACCGCGAAGTGAAGTCGATTGACGTGAAGCGACGGGTCGCCATTATCGACGACGGTCGCGAGTTTCCCTACGACCTCTTCCTTGGTGTGCCTGTAAACCGCGCCCCAAAAATCCTCGAGGAGAGTGGCATGACCGAAGATGGGTATGTGTCGGTGAAGCCCAAGACGCTTGAGACGCGCTTCCCCGACGTGTATGCCGTCGGCGATTGCGCAAGACAGGGCACACCAAAAGCCGGCGTCTTCGCCGAGGGCGCCGCGCGCGCCGTCGCCACCACGCTGATCGCGCGGCTACGGAACAACGAGGCCCCACTAACCCACGCAGGAACGGGCTCATGCTACATTGAGTTTGGGGCCGGGCGGATTGGTCGCGTCGACGTCGACTTCTTTTCCAATCCTGATCATCCGACGGGCACCTATCACGAGCCGTCGGTCGCCATGCGCGCCGATAAGGAGCATTTTGGTGCAAGCCGCCGCGCCCGCTGGTTCAACCGCCAGCCGTGACGCGACGCGCTAACGGTTAATACTGCGGCATGTCCGGGTCGATGCGTTCGGCCCAGGCGTTGATGCCGCCGGCGACGTTCTTGAGCTTGCTGTAGCCCTGCGAGCGCAGGAATCTCAGCGCCCGCGCGCTACGGCTACCCATCTTGCAATGCAGCACGATGAGTTTGTCCTTGGGCAATTCCTGAAATCGCTGCGGTAACTCCGGTAAGGGGAGTTTGACCGAGCCTTCGAGGACGCTGATCTCGAACTCGTCGGGATTGCGAACGTCGACGAGGACAAAATCCTCCTTACGGTCGCGCATCTTCTTGAGGGTCTCGACACTGATGTCGTCGGGACCGAGGCCTTCATCTTTCTGTTCCACAATGGAATCCCCTGAGGAACCTTCGTCCTCGCCGCGACCGATACCGCAGAACTGGTTGTAGTCGATCAATTCGGTCACCGTCGGATTCTTGCCGCACACGGGACAGTTCGGATCGCGCGGGATTTTGTACTCGCGGAAGCTCATGTCCATGGCGTCGAAGCGGAGCAGCCGGCCCATGAGCGGTTTGCCCTTGCCGATGATGAGCTTGACGGCTTCGTTCGCCTGGATGTTGCCGATGATGCCGCAGATGACACCGAGCACGCCACCTTCGGCGCAACTCGGGACGAGCCCCGGCGGCGGTGGTTCGGGGTACCAGCAACGGTAGCACGGCCCGCCAAGGTGCGGCGCAAACACGCTGGCCATACCTTCCCAGCGGAAGATCGAGCCGTACACGTTCGGTTTCTTGAGCATCACGCACGCGTCGTTGACGAGGTAACGGGTCGGAAAATTGTCTGTGCCGTCGAGGACGAGATCGTAGTCCTTGATGATGTCGAGCGCGTTCTCGCTGGTGATCTTGACGGGGTAGGGGATGAAATTAAGGTTCGGGTTGATCGCCTTGAGTTTCTCCTCGGCGCTCTTGAGCTTGTGTTTCCCCACGTCGCCCGTGAAATGAATGATCTGCCGCTGCAGGTTACTGAAGTCGACCGTGTCAAATTCGACCATGCCGATTGTTCCGACTCCAGCGGCAGTCAGGTACAAGGCGATAGGCGAACCGAGCCCACCCGAACCGATGAGCAGCACCTTAGCCGCCTTGAGCCGTTCCTGCCCTTCCATGCCTACTTCCGGCAGGATCAGGTGGCGCGAATACCGTTTGATATCTTCATTGGTGAGTTTCGCCCGGTCCTTGATGATCGGGTCGAGCTTGGCAAGGTTGCCGCCCGCAATCGACGGGACAATGGAAATCTCATCACCCTCATTGACAGGCGCATCGTCGCCCCGGGCGCGAATGTCTTCGTCATTGACGTACACGCGCACGAAATTGCGCAGCTTGCCGTCCTCGCTGTAGAGGTGCGGACGCAACTGCGCGTGCTCCGTGGTCAAATTGCCGAGGACCTCACTGATCGTTACGCCGGCCACCTCGACCGTCGATTGCCCATTGGCAAAGCGGCGCAAGGCCGTTGGAATTGTGACTTTAATCGCCATGTTCTCTCCTGTGTGACCCTGAGACCCGCGGAGGGTAGTCTACCGCATTACGTCGAAAATTCAATACTCTCCTGGTCGAAGGCCGAACGGTCGTCCCGCAGCCGCCAGGAATTCGACTCCACCGCTTTGCCTTTGACAACCGAGACAATCAGGTACGAAAAGTCGGGCCACGCGTGATCGAGGTCGAACTGCGACGGCCGGGCGGCGACATCTGGATGCGAGTGATAGATGCCCAGCACCTGCAGCCCGCGTTTGTCGGCTTCACGCTCGATTTTCAGATACGCCAATGGGTCGATCAGGTAACGATTGCGGGCACTGTCATTCCGCTGGTTGTCCGCAGAAATCACCTCGGTGACGGTCCCATCCCGACCGAGCATCACGCCGCAACCCTCGTTCGGGTAACTTGCCTCGAGGTGCGCGTGGATTTGATGCAGGAGTTGCTGCGAGAGTTTCATGGCGTCTCCCAGAATTTCTCGCTCTGGTAACGGTTACCGGCGTCGGGGCAAATGGCGACGAGGGTGCCTTCCTGGATGGTCGCCGCGATTTTCAACGCGGCGCAAATGGCGGCGCCAGAACTGACACCGACGTAGAGGCCTTCTTCGCGGGTCAGGCGTTTGGCCATTTGCTGCGCGGCTTCCGTGGATATGCCGAGAATTTGGTCGGGAATGTTGGCATCGTACAACTCAGGCACGTGCGACGCGGTCTCCATGTGCTTGAGGCCTTCGAGTCCGTGGAACGGGCCCTCGGGCTGGATGGCAATGAGCTTGATGTTTCGGTTGAACTCGCGGAGTCGCTTACCGGTGCCCATCATCGTCCCGCTGGTGCCGAGGCCGGCGAAGAAATGGGTAATCTTGCCATCGGTCTGTTGGATGATTTCGGGACCCGTGGTCTCGTAGTGAGCGCATGGGTTTTCGGGATTCCCGTACTGGTCGGGGTAGACGTAGAGGTCGGGTTGCTCATTGTCAAGCCGCTGCGCCGCGAAGAATGCGCCGTCGCTGCCTTCGGTGGGGTCCGTGAGAACCAGATCGGCTCCGTACGCTTGGAGCAGTTTCTTGCGTTCGGCGCTGGCGTTGGCGGGCATGAGCAGTTTGCAACGGTACCCGCGCCGCGCGGCGATCATCGCGTAGGCGATGCCGGTGTTGCCACTCGTTGCGTCGAGGATGACCTTGCCCGGCGTGAGTTGGCCCGACAGCTCGGCGGCGCGAATCATGCGGTACGCCGCGCGGTCCTTCACGGAACCGCCGGGGTTGTACCACTCGGCCTTGGCGAGGATGCGGACGCGGGGAAACTCCTTGCCGACGCGGAGCAGGGGAATGAGCGGCGTGTTCCCGATCGTGCGCAGTAGCGCGTCGGCATCGTCCGAAGGCAGTAGGGACTGTTCACCCATCGTCGTTATCGGTATCAAAAAAGCTGGTGGAGATGAGGGGATTCGAACCCCTGACCTCCTCGTTGCGAACGAGGCGCTCTACCAATTGAGCTACATCCCCAGCCGTGGTGCAGCGGCACACCATTCCAAAAATACCCCCCCGAGTCAAGCCACCAAGCCCGCTACGGATGTGGCACGTCGCCTGCTAAAGACACCACCCATGAAACAGAATGGAAGCAAGTCCACCCGTAAGAGCGCTCCGACCCTGGCGGAGTTGATCTCCACAGTCAACGAACTAACACGTGATGAGCAGCTTGGCGCGTACATCGTGGCTGACCTCATCAATTCACGTAAAGTGCGCCTGGAAGGGGAGTTCCACGGACACCGCGTCCTCGTTGACTAGACATTTTACGGTTTAAATCGAGCGTCTTGCGCGACGCTCTCGGTTTTGCAAAAAAGCCTGCCATTTCGCGCTCATTTTTGACACACTCGCGCAAAAATGAGCGTGCCCTTTCGTCCCAAACGTAGATTTGTCATCGGCGTAATCCATCTTCAACCCCTCCCCGGCTCCCCCAAATGGGGCGGCAACCTCAAGTCGGTCATCGACCATGCCCTCGTTGACGCACGGGCCTATGAACGCGGCGGGGTGGATGCGATTATCGTCGAGAACTTCGGCGATGCGCCATTCACCAAGGCCAGTGTCGATCCCGAGACGATTGCCGCGATGTCGGCGGCGGGCTCCTCGATACATGCCATAACCCGCTTGCCGCTGGGCTTTAATGTTCTCCGCAACGATGCCCGCGCCGCGCTGGCGCTATGTGCGGCGTGCGGCGGCAGCTTCATCCGCGTCAACGTCCACACCGGCGCGATGCTTACCGATCAGGGCATCATCGAAGGCAACGCGTACGAAACGGTCCGCTACCGCGAACGGATTTGCCCGGCGGTGTCCATTTTTGCCGACGTGCACGTGAAGCACGCGGTACCGCTCGGGAACTTCGAGATCGAAGACTCAGCGCGCGATACGCTGGAACGCGGCCTGGCCGACGCGCTCATTATTTCGGGAACGGGCACCGGTGTCGCGGCGGACATTACCGACGTCCAACGGGTGCGCCGTACCTGCCCGAACGCGAAGATTCTGCTCGGCAGCGGCATCACCCTCGGCAACGTCCGCGAGTTTCTTCGCCACGCCGATGGAGTCATTGTCGGTACATCAGTGAAGAAGGGCGGCAAACTCTTCCATCCCGTCGATCCCCGTCGGGTGGCTGCGCTGGTCAAAGCGGCCCACGCTGGATAGGGACCGGGATCATTCCACGCAACGCATCCGCAGGGTTTTCCCCGCAACGTCGGACTAGGCTTTAAACGCCCAGTTGAGTTTGCCGGGCAGGGGTTGGGAGGCAAACTCGATATGCAGGACGCGGCGGTGTGACGGGTTTGTGGCCTTTGAAGAGGCGTGTAGAAGCAGCGGCCGCATCACGACGGCGCCGCCGCGTTCGACTGAACATATCACAGGATTGCATCGATTGACCCAAATTTCGGCATCTTCTTCGGGAATAAGGCCAGCATGGTGCGAACCCGGAATAACACGAAGTGGCCCGTTCGATTCGTCGGTTTCGTCCAAGTGCAAACGTATCGTGAGCATTTCTTTCAAAATAGAAACCGGCGGTTGGACGTGGTGGACGCCAGATTTGATAGTCCACAGTGTGAAGCCGGGCGTTTCGTGTCGCTCGCGCACCGCAATAGTGCGGTCTTGATGCCACCCAACCATCCAATTTGCCTGCGGATTCTTGTCGAAGAACAGCCCACGCACCGCAAACGCATCCGGGCCCAGGATGGATTCAACGATGGAACGAACCTCAGGTGAATGCGCCGCAGATTGTACTTCAGCAAAGTCCGCCAGCACATTACGGCGACCGCCACCCAATTGGGCATCCTGCATGAGCGCGAGCAAATCGTTCACGACCTTTGCATCAAGGACGGTCGGGACCACGGCGAAGCCATTGTGAGTAAGGCTTTCGACCAGTTCGTCCGATACAATCATAGCCCAAGCTTTGCCGCTCTGGCAAAAACCTGCTTGGCCGCATCCCGCAATTCCGCGATACGGTCGAGTGCGTCCTGATGAACGCGGATTCTTTCGGCTGGCGTACGACGAAGGCTGGCTTCCAGCAGGTTCATGTCGCAGCCGTAGGCGGCGGCTCTGACCCAAGCGTCTTTCTTTGCCGCGCGGGCCGTCCGCGAACGATTACTGGCGGGATGGTTTTTTGCGGGGTTCATTTTCCGTTTCGGCCGCCTGGTGTTGTGTTTGTTCAAAATTAGGGAAGTGTTCGATCATCTCACTGCGCGGGACCATCAAGCTGATTATTGTTTTAACTGTTGCGGCACCCTCATTTAATTCTACAAGCTCCATCCCGGTTTGCCTTTGGTCCGTAGCATCGATTGTAGAGTTAATGTGTCTTACGAGCTCGTCACTCTTCTCCTTTGTCATAAGAGGAGCTCGATTCCCGTAGTCAGACGTGCGAGGTCCAGCCTGTTTACGCCAAATCTTCCAAATCACTGAGTCGGAGTTCTCAACTGGATAGTCCCCGTACTCGACATCACGTTGACGCTTCTGCTCCGGTGTTAAACTTTGCCACTCTTCATTGAGGTGTTTCAAATCTGCCTTTAGCACGTTTCCCTCAATGAAGTCTTGGTTTTCTCGCAATAGTGGTGGTGCAAGATTCTTGTGGAACCGATCAGTGGAAGCAAATGCCATGCAAAAGGGCAGGTAGTAGCAGTACTCTAAATCCACGCGACTTTTCTTTTCCGGTAACGAAGCGATCTGACCTCGAACAAGACCAAAGGCGAAAGCAAGACTAACCTTGACACAATAATGAGCGTAGGGCGCAAAGTCCTTGAGGTAGGTGGATGGCCGCATTCGCCATCCGGTATAAATTGCGTCGCGTACGCTTTGTCTGAAGGAAAACTCTTCCATAAGCCATTCCAGGCAAAAATCCTGCATGTTAGGATTTGATAGTATGTCTTCAACTGCAGAGACAACATCTCTTACATCACTAACACGACGTACGATCACATACTCTTTAGCAAGACGGCCTTCATATTTCTGTACGTCGATCACGCACGAATGTTTACGCCAATCTTCGGCTATGGAACGGTCCTCGTCGGCAAACCGACCTTCAAGCCATCTTATCAGCGCTCGATTCTGCCAGGTCACATCATGAAAATTCAAAATTTCCCCATTAGGCAATCGCTTGCGCTTAGGTGGCTCGGGGATTGCGCTGCCGCCCATTTCAAATTCAGCGCCTAGAAGCTCTATCCGGCAAAGATGTCTGTGGTCCATATTAAAGAGAACACCAGGTAAAAGCATTCGGGAAGTCCAAGCCTTTACCTGGTCTTGTCTATGAGGCGAAGCCTTATCTGGCCGCTCCAAGTCTGCGAGAGTTTCCAGAAACAATACGGGAGGCACATTGAGAAAGAAGTGATGCTGCAATCGCTGCGCTTCTTCATGCACCAAGTTCTGAAGAGTCGATAAGTCTAGTAAGAGGACTGGTTTCATTAATTGTACGTCCTCTCTTTCACAGCGTCGGCTTTTCAGTTTCGGCGGTGCGGCGTTGCTCGAAAAGGTAGCGGTTGAGGGCATTCAAGTAGGCGAGGGCGCTGGCTTCGATGATGTCGGTTGAAGAGCCTTTGCCGGTGACAACGCGGCCGGCATCACCGTTGAAGTGAACGCGTACGGTAACCTCGCCGATGGCGTCCTTGCCGCGGGTGACGCTGTTGACGCTGTAATCACTGAGACTGCCTTTGAGGCCGGTGATGCGGTCGATGGTCTTGAGCATCGCGTCGATCGGGCCGTCGCCGGTGCCGGCGTCGGCAATCGGTTCCTGTTTGTCGGCGCGGATGAGGCGCAACGAGGCGGTCGGGATTTCACCGGTCATGACGCTGAGGTAGCCCAGTTTCCAGACCTGCGGCACTTCGGTAAACTGGCCTTCGACGATAGCCGTGACGTCTTCGTCGTACACCTGCTTCTTCTTGTCGGCGAGCGTCTTGATCTGGTCGGTGATGCGGCGGACTTCCTCTTCGCTGAGTTTGTAGCCCATCTCTTCGAGCTTTTTGCTGACCGCGTGATGGCCCATGTGCTTGCCCCAGGTGAGTTCGCTGGAGCGGCCCACGTCCTCGGCGCGCATGATTTCGTAGGTCTCGCGGTTGGCCATCATGCCGTGCTGGTGGATGCCGGCTTCGTGGGCGAACGCGTTGTCGCCGACGATGGCCTTATTGCGCTGCACGACCATGCCGGTCATATGCGAGACGAGACGGCTGCTGCGATAGATCTGCGAGCTGTCGACGTTCGTCTGATAGCCGCTGAACGCGTCGTGGCGCACCTTGAGGGCCATAACGATTTCTTCGAGCGAGGCGTTGCCCGCGCGTTCGCCGATACCGTTGATCGTGCACTCGATTTGACGCGCGCCGTTCTGGATCGCGGCGAGCGAGTTGGCGACGGCGAGGCCGAGGTCGTTGTGGCAATGGACGCTGATGATGGCGTTCTTGATGTTGGGGACGTGATCGTAGAGGTGCTTGATGAGCGCACCGAACTGGTGCGGCGCGGCGTAGCCGACGGTGTCGGGGATGTTGACCGTTCTGGCGCCCGCCGCGATGACGGCTTGGGTCACTTCGGCCAAGAACTCGGGCTCCGTGCGGGACGCGTCTTCGGGTGAAAATTCCACGTCTTTACAGTGACTGAGCGCGCGTTTCACACCTTCCACGGCGCGCTTGAGGATTTCGTCTTGGGCCATCTTGAGTTTGAATTCGCGATGGATGGCGCTGGTGGCGAGGAATACGTGAATGCGGGCGCGGTCGCCCGCCGGTTTCACGGCTTCGGCGGCGCGGTCGATGTCCTTATCGACACAACGCGCCAAGCCGGCGATGCGCGGACCTTGGACCTCGCTGGCGATGGCTTTCACGGCCTCGAAATCGCCGTCGCTGGCGATGGGGAAGCCCGCCTCGATGATGTCCACCCGCAAGCGCGCGAGCTGCCGCGCGACCTCGAGTTTCTCGCGAATGTTCATCGACGCGCCGGGGCATTGCTCGCCGTCGCGCAACGTGGTGTCGAATATCAATATGTGCTCACTCATGACGGTACCTTTCTAACGCAAACGGCGGGGGAGGAAAATAAAAAACCCACCCCGACGCTCGCGTCGGGATGGGTTCGAAGTTCTGTCTAAAGACCTCAGCCCACCGTCTCCGACGCGAATCGGAGAGCCAGCAGAGCCAGTGATAGACCGAGGTTCTTGTTCATTTACGTGGGTATGTGTAGCAGGGGACGGGCCGGAAGTCAAGCGGGAGGGTTTTAGGTAGTCCCCTAATTTGAAGTCCCCTTGCTTACTAGGAGTTCTTCCAATTCATCGCAATGATATACAGCCCTGATATTTTCTGTCGGCGCATCGTGTTGTACCACGGAAAATATAGCAATTGGGCCTTGGCGTAGCGGTATATATGCGACCTTCCCAATCGCACCGGCTCTACGGTACTTGATAAGCGCCTGGCATTCGTGAGGAACGCCTTCTGATAGGGCATCATTGAGCGGTCCAACCTTCACGTGAAGGCCTTCCTTGACGATTGCAGGATTGATCATGCGTGTAGTTTACTACGCATCTGCCGATTTTCAAATTAGCGGACTACCTCCCGCCGACCCCACGTGACGACACCACCGTAGCATGGTAGACTACTGCACGCAAAGTGCAGAAGTGAGGTTCAATATGATTACATGCAAGATTGAAATTGTGAAAGTTCCGGGGGCCGGGTATCGGATTCAAATGATTCCTGATGAAACGCAAGCAACTCGAAAAGAAATACACGTTGCAAGTTGCATCAATCACGCGCTAAACCCGGTCTTCGATTACCTTATGGCGAGGGGGAAAATGGGGAAAGCGATTGAAGCGAAAGACGTCGAGCTTATGAAAAAGTTGTCCGCTCAAATGATTAGCGATTTCGATTCTCTCGGTTCAAATTAGGGCACCACCGGGATTTAGATAAAATCTCAGTGTTCAACACACGCACCGTGTCGTGCAAATTTTCGGTGTTATAGTCATTTAGGTGGCGGCCCCCAAATCTCCTCGAATAGGGATTGATACTCGTGATCAGCTGAACCCACCTCTGCCCTTGTCAATTGAGCGGCGTTCAAATAAGTACTTGCTGAGGGATCGCCTTGCATTAAGCCCTGATTGTACTTCAGGAGATTGGTTAGCAAGTCCTGATTCAGTCGCCCGAGACGGTCGGCTTTTGTAGCAATGGTTTCGAGTTGACCAGCGAATTTGGAATACTGTCCGTTAGATTGTTTTTCAATGGCTGGGCATTCTTTCAGCTTTTTTTCGACCAGAGAGGACATTGTATGAAGAGAGTTTGCGACATCTACATACTTAGCTTCATTGGCCGACAAAGACTCGTTTACAATAGAGATGTTCGTTTGAATCTGATTCCTGTTAGTTGGTTCCGGAGTATATGCCGCCCACAAATCAGTGTCTTGTTTTTTGAACTGTTCTAACTGCGGCGCGAGTCTGATCAGAATTGATCTTGTATCTTGATTTAATTGTTTTGCATCTGTTCGGATCTTGATGTCTGCAATCGCGGCTACCAGAAACCCGGCTACAAACCAAGCGATGAGACCCGACACAAAAGAGCGAACGCCTTGATTGGTGATTTTACGCATTAGAAGTTTGTTCCGAAGCCAAAAATACAGTGGCACGAGAAGGGCCAAGCCCAGTAGTTGAAGAGAATTTACAAATTCAGTACCGCAAAAAAGCCCATAATCTTTATAGGAATTGCTGCTTCCAACCCAAAATATCCCCGCTGCAATGTACCAACCCCAACCCCATTTCTTCGGCTGTTTAACCTTGAGATCGGTTGCGGGAGGTGTAGACGCAATTGACAAACCAGGTTGTGTTGTAGGAGCGGGAGATAGCTGATCGTCGGAAGGCGGATGCACGATTGGTACTGGCTTCGATAGATCACCTTTGGGAGCTGCAGACAAGTCGAAGCCACAGATTGAGCAAAAATTCGCATTCTCTAATTGGATTTTAATGCCGCAATGAGGGCAAAACATGTCGCATACCTTTCGTTAGAGGAGCGAGTCAAACTGCATACGCCTAAGGTTTGGATTGTAAGCAATAGCTGGACAAAAGCAATCTCGTACAGGCGATCTGCGCCTCACAGTAATGATGACAACTGCTGGATATCGTAATCTAATAATTTTGCTGGACATGGTGTGGTGGGGTGGGTATGGTCAGCGCGGTTCTTTGACATAGGCGAAGAAGGAAAGCGGTGAGCGCAGAGCGGAAGATCAGAAAAAGGGGGGGATTGGGCCATAAAATACACAAATTACGAAACGAACCCCCCAGTTAACATGCCGAATGACAAGGTATTACGAAGATGAGGTCCGGCGTCTTGCCGGGAAAATACGCCTGTCTATTCTTCGCCGTCGTAATAATCGAGGGCTTCGGAGCGGATGAGCCTGGTAGATGGGGAACGAACCGCCCATTTGTCGCTGTCGGGATAGTGACAGGATTCACCGATGGGATTGTCGGCGACGACGTAGATGACGAGATCGACGGAGCTGTTGTTGATCAGTTGGTGCGCTTCGCCCGGCTGGAAGAGGAAGGCGTCGCCGGTTTCGATGTCGGTATTGCCGTCTTTGTGGCGGACAACACCTTTGCCGGAAATGACGTGGTAAAACTCCCATTGCGCGCTGTGAGAATGATAGGGGTAGGGAGTCTGGCCGGCAGGGATGCGGAGGATCTCGACATCAAACGGATGCCGCTTCATCAGGTCGGTCGATTTCGGATTGCGGCCCAGTTCTTCCGAAAGGCCTTTCCCCGCGCCGGCGAATTTACCCTTGGGGGAAGACCAAGAGTACTCCTGGATGTCCTTCGTGTTGACCTTGCGCATCGGCCGCTCCGATCCTCGACACCACTACTTCTTTCCGATGGCAACGCCGAGGCCGACAGCGATGAAGGCGATGGGCACGATGATCGCGAAGGTCATCTCGTGTTTCATCCAATCGCCAAAGAACGACTTGTCCATGAAAGGATTGGTGACGACCGTGCTTTGATGATTGTCGAACGGGTTCGACAGCGTCGCGCTGTTCTTGTTGGAATAATCGTAGCGCGCGTAGCAGAAGCTGAGAATCGCGAGGACAATGGCCACCGCAATGATATTGACTCGACTGCGCATGCTGACCTCCTCAATAAGCGGCCTGGGCGCCGCTGAGTTTGCGTTTCTTCATCCACGGGAAGTTGGCGCGGATCTGTTCGCCGAGTTTCTCGATGGGATGATCGGCGCCGCGCTTCATCAACGCGTTGTAAACGGGGCGGCCCGCCTGGTTCTCGGTGATCCATTCCTTGGCGAAGACACCGCTTTGGATCTCGCCGAGAATTTTCTTCATCTCGGCACGGGTCTCGTCAGTGATGATGCGTTTGCCGCGGGTGATATCGCCGTACTTCGCGGTGTCGCTGATCGAGAAGCGCATGCCGCTGATGCCCGCTTCGTAGATGAGATCGACGATGAGTTTCATTTCATGCAGACATTCAAAATACGCCATCTCGGGAGCGTAACCGGCTTCGACGAGCGTCTCGAAGCCCGCGAGGATCAATTCCGAGCAACCGCCGCAGAGGACGGCCTGTTCGCCGAAAAGATCGGTCTCGGTTTCTTCGCGGATGGTGGTTTCGAAGACCGCGGCGCGAGTCGCACCGATACCCTTGGCCCACGCGAGCGCGACCTGCTTGGCCTTGCCGGTAGCGTCCTGATGGATCGCGACGAGCGAAGGAACGCCTTTGCCTTCGGTATACATGCGGCGGACGAGGTGGCCAGGCCCTTTCGGGGCGACGAGAAACACATCGACATCCTCGGGCGGAACGATCTGGCCGAAATGCAGCGAGAAACCGTGCGCGACGCCGAGCGCCTTGCCTTTTTTCAGGTGCGGCGCGATCTCACGGCGGTACGTCTCGCCGTGGCGCGTGTCGGGGATCGTGATCATGATAACGTCGGCTGCCTTCGCGGCGTCGGCGACGGAAAGGACCTCGATACCCTGGCTTTTGGCGACCGCAGCCGACTTGCTGCCCTCGTAGAGGCCCACAACAACTTTCACGCCGCTATCCTTTAGGTTGAGCGAGTGGGCGTGGCCTTGCGAGCCGTAGCCGATGACGGCGCAGGTTTTGCCCTTGAGGTATTTCAGGTCTGCATCTTTGTCGTGATAGATTTTAGCTGCCATGATTTTTCCTTACGTGTGTTTGAGATCCTTCGTCTCGCTCAGGATGACACCGCTGCGCGGCGTCACTTTCGCGCCATCGCCACTTTGCCGGTGCGCGTGATGTCGCGGACGCCGAACGGTTCCATCAATTCCAAAAATTTGGTGATCTTTGATTCGTTGCCCGTGATCTCGATGGTCAGGGCCTTATGGGCCACGTCGACGATCTTCGCGCGGAAAATGTCGCAAATCTGCATCAGCTCGGAACGCGTCTTGTTGTCCGCGTTGACCTTGATGAGGACGAGTTCGCGGTCGACGTACTCGCCTTCCGGGAAATCCTGGACCTTGATGACGTCGACGAGTTTGTTGAGTTGTTTGGTGACCTGCTCGAGCACGGTATCGTCGCCTTTCACCACGATGGTCATGCGGGACTGCGTCGGGTCCTGCGTCGGGGCGACGTTGAGTGTGTCGATGTTGAACCCGCGGCCGCTGAACAGCCCCGAGATGCGGGTCAACACGCCGAATTTATTCTCGACCAAGACTGAAAGGGTATGCCTCATAAAGCGCCCCGCTTATACGGCAATCTGTCGCGCCAATCAACCCCCATTTCTTCGTACAAAAATGTACAAATCTGGCCGTTTATCGGCACCAGAACTCGGCAACGCAGCCTGCGGCACGTCGGGTGCTAATTTATGTGTATATGGGTGGCGTCCGCAAATTTCTGGCGCAGGCCGAACTATGCGCTTGCGTTGTTGCCATCGTCACAATGACTGGCATTACCTGCCGTGGCGACGACACAAACGACGTTCGGGAACAACTGCGCGTCTTGCAGCAACAGAACCAGCAGCTTCAAGAGCAGCTCAACCGGCAACAGCAAATGATCGATTCATTGTCGCGAAAAGTGTCCGAAGTGGACACCGCGAGCCAGGCGCGCGCGAGCGAACTACAGTCGGAACTCGCCACGCCACCCGCCGTCGCGACTCCGGCAGCCAAGCCTTTCTCATTCGGCAAGATCGTCCTGAGCGGCGAGGGCGGACTCGCGTTTTTCGAATCAGGCTCCCAGGGCCAATTTCCCAATGCAGAGTTTCGCATTGACGAAGCAAGACTGTTTCTCGACGCCCAGGTTTGGGACGACACGTATTTCTTCACGGAATTGGACCTCGCGACCCGCGAGAACCCGGGCGTGAACGTCAGCGTCGAGGAACTGTACGTCGATTTCGAAAATGTGTCGCGGCTGTGGAACCAGGATCGCATGCTAAACATCCGGGTGGGCCGTTTCAATATTCCGTTTGGCGAAGAATACCAGACACGCTATGCCATCGACAATCCACTGATCGCGCATTCTCTCAGCGATATTTGGGGCGTCGATCAAGGTCTCGAAGTGTACGGCTGCCTCGGAAAATTCGATTATGTGCTCGCCGTGCAAAACGGCGGAGTCAACGTGGACGATTTCAATGCCGACAAAAGCATCGCAGGCCGATTGGGCTACAGTCCCACCCACTGGCTGCGGCTCAGCGCCAGCGCGATGCGCACGGGGAACATCAACGTCCAGCAGGACGGAATCGCCGCGCTGTGGTTCGGAAATGCCTATCTCAGTTCCATTGGATCGCCGAGCACCACCCTGTTCCATTCGGAACTGGCCGAAGGCGATGTCCAACTGCGACTGGGGCGCGGCCAAATCAAGGCGGCCGGTGGATACCTGCATTATGGGGACAACGACACTGCCGCGAACAACAATCGCGATGTGTACTACTACTTCGTGGAAGGCCAATACGACGTGACCAAGAAGCTGTTCGCGGCGGCACGGTTCAGCCAGATCATGGCCAACGACGGCTTCCTCCTGATTGGCGATGGCAGCTTTCAAAATTACGGCAGCGCTCTCAGCAAGAACCTCTGGCGTCTGACCCTGGGCACGGGCTATCGCTTCAGCCCCAACCTTGTTTTGAAAGCCGATTACAGCCTCGAGCGCGGCGAGCAGTCGAACGGTGAAACGCGCGACCATGAAGACCTGTTCGACATCGAACTAGCCTACCGATTCTAGGCATGAAAACATACCAGATACTGTTTCTGGGTTGGCTGGTGACGACGGCCGGGGTGGACGCGGGGACGATCACCGGGACCGTGAGCGCGCATGGCAAGGAGGGCGCGGATGAGGATGTGGCGGGCGGGAAGTACGCAAGCCACAAGTTCAAATTCGCGGAACGCGTTGACTATAGCCAGTTCCATGATTTTGTCGTGTCAATCGACCAAACATTTTTGGAGAAGATGGCCCCGCCAGCTGCGCCGTTGCATGTAGTCGTGCAGAAAGACGCGGCATTTTCGCCGCACATTTTGCCCGTTCTGGTGGGTACCACGGTGGATTGGCCGAATCACGACGAGATCTTCCACAATGCTTTTTCAATTTCGGAGGCGAAACCATTCGATCTGGGTCTTTATAAAGACAAGGTCAAGCAAGTGACCTTCGACAAGCCCGGTCGTGTTGACGTGTTCTGTTCCATCCACTCGACGATGCACTGCATCATCCTGATATTTGAAAATCCTTATTTCGCAATGACGGACGCGAACGGCCGCTTCACGATTCCAAACGTACCCGCGGGAACCTACAAACTAAAAGCCTGGCATGAACGCCTGCCCGCCACGACGAGGGAAGTCACGGTCCCTGAAAAAGGGGAGGTCAGAGTCGATCTGACTCTCGGCATTACCGGCCTGCCAGAATACTGATCCATGAACAGCAGGCCATCACAACGACGATTCACGGTTAAGGCAAAGGTGCTCTTTCCCGTTGTCACCATTATGGTGGTGCTTGTCGTCAGCCTGCTGTGCATTGCCAACCACCGCATGACCGCCCAGGTCCAGGCCGAGGCTGGGCGACGCCTTGCGACTGCCCGCGCGGTTTTTTCAAATTCGCAAAGGATTCGTGCCAAGCATCTGCTGATGCGTTTCAGCAATATCGTCAACGAACCGCGCATCGAAGCGGCGTCGCAGCTTGGCGAGCCCAAGACAATGCTTCACCAACTCAACGAGTTGGTCGGCGAAGTCGACGCGGATATGATCACCTACACCTCGGCGAACGGTCGTCCTCTCGCCAGTGTCCATCGCGACCCGGAATTGAATTTAACGGAATTTGAATCGACCGCGTCCTCATCCATCCGCAAAGCGCTGGAAGGCCAGCCGAACGTGGATACCATCAGCGTGAGCGCAAGGTTGTTCGACGTTGTTTCGGTTCCCATAAGCGTTAGTGACCACCTCGTAGGTGTGCTGACCATCGGGACAGAAATTGGTGACGCAGTGGCCCACGATTTCCAACAACTCACACACAGCGAAATCGCGTTATTCACGCACGGGCGCGTGGCCGCGTCCACGCTTTCCAATCTCCCAATACACGACCAATTCGTCGCGACGCTCGGCAATCATTTTCCGATTGCGGGCACGCCACAAGAGGTCCTCCTTGGCGGCGAGCATTACCTCGCCATGGCGGGCCGGTTCCCCTCCCTCAGTGGTGACGAACGGCTCGGCTACGTCCTTTACTCTTCCTACGAGCAACCCCTGGCAGCCCTGCGCGCAACGCAGCGCGTACTCTTGCTGTTGGGAGTCCTGGTAATCGCGTTGAGCACTGCCGTTGTCTGGGTGTTGATTGGACGCATCACCCGTCCCCTGCGCCAGTTGCGTGAGATGGCCGAGCGGGTGGGTCGTGGCGATTTCTCACAGCGTGTGGACATCGAGACGCGCGACGAATGTGGCGAACTCGCCGTAGCATTCAATCAAATGACCGGCAACCTGAAGACATCCCTGGACGAATTGGAGAAAACCGTTGAGAACCTGAAGAACACCAAGGCGCAGTTGACGCAAAGCGAGAAACTATCCGTGATCGGCGAGTTCGTGGCGGGGGTCGCACACGAACTAAATAACCCGCTGGCTTCCGTGTACGGGTTCGCCCAGATGCTGCAGCGTCCCGGCGTGATGGAGGGTGGGAAACACAGTCACTACCTGGATCGCGTCTTGCGGGAATCACAGCGCTGCCACAAGATCGTTCAAAACCTGCTCAGCTTCGCGCGACAAAGTACGCCGGAGCGGAAGCGAATCAACCTGGACGATCTCGTGCGCTCTGCACTGGAGATCCTTCAATACCAGTTGCATACCGGTAATATCGAGGTTGTCACCGATCTGGATGGATCTTCACACGATGTGGTCGGTGATTCCCATCAACTCCAGCAGGTCTTCGTCAACATCATCAACAACTCACGACAGGCGATGGAGTCGCATGCTTCCAACGGAATACTGCGCATTTCGACCCGGGTCCTCGATGGTCGGGCTGGCGTTTCATTTGCAGATAACGGGCCGGGAATCTCCCCGGAAAACATGGAAAAGATTTTCACCCCATTTTTTACGACCAAGGAACCGGGCAAAGGTACAGGGCTCGGCCTGAGCCTGTGCTATGGCATCGTCACGGAACATGGTGGCGCACTCCGAGTGAGCAGCACCCTGGGCCAGGGAGCCACGTTTGTTGTCGACCTCCCTGTCGCAGAGAACGCGGGACCGTCCGGCGTCGAAACATCGGAAACGGTTGCCATCGTATCGTCGGCGCCCGGGAACTCGGGCAAACGCGTGCTGGTTGTCGATGACGAAGAAGCATTGCGCGACCTGATATCGGACGTGCTGGTGGCCGAGCAGTACGACGTGGATACGGCGTCCGATGGGGAAGCCGCGTTGCGCAAGACCCGGAGCGCGCGCTACGACCTGATCCTCTGTGACTGGAAAATGCCGGGCCTGAATGGGTTGGATTTCTACCAACAACTGAAGACCACCAATCCAGAGACCGCGTCTCATTTCATTTTCCTGACCGGAGATGTCGTGGGCGCGCAGAAAGCCCTTGGCACGCAGGCCAGCTGTTGGCTTCCCAAGCCATTCTCACTGGATGAACTTCGCGGCGCGGTGAACAGGGTTGCTGTCGCCGTGTGATGTGGCTCGCGAGGTCGAGAACCAGAGCCCGCGCTCGAAATCATGTCTTGTGAAAGCGACGAGTCACACCTACCATAGGTCATGCCTTTCAAACAACTTGGACTTTCTGATGAAATCGTGCAGGGCGTGCAGGCCGCGGGTTACGTGCAACCGACACCGATCCAACTTCGCGCCATTCCGGTCATCCTGGCGGGCAAAGATCTTATCGGCGCGGCGCAAACCGGCACTGGTAAAACCGCCGCATTTGCCCTGCCGATCCTGACGCTGCTCAAAACGCACGGCAAATGCCGTTGCCTCGTGCTCGAACCGACGCGCGAATTGGCCGCACAGGTCGAGAGCGCCTTTCACGAGTACGGCCGCTTCACCAATATGAAAACGGCGGTCATCTTCGGCGGGGTCGGTTACGGCAACCAGAAACAGGAATTGCAGCGCGGTGTGGACATAGTGGTTGCGACACCGGGGCGGCTGCTGGATTTATTGGGGCAGGGCTCGCTGCATTTGAATGACGTGAATTTGTTGGTGCTCGACGAGGTGGATCGCATGCTCGACATGGGTTTCCTGCCCGACGTGCGGAAGATTATCGACCGTTGTCCGAGACAACGGCAAACGCTGCTGTTCTCAGCGACCGTTCCGCCGGAGATCGGACAGCTCGCGGCATGGGTGCTGCGCAATCCCGAGAAGATCGAGATCGGTGCGAGCCGTTCGCCCGCCGAAACGGTCACGCATGCCTGTTATCCGGTGGCGACCAGCCAGAAGTTTCAACTACTCTCCGCGCTGTTGCAGCGCACGAATTTCGACAGCGTGCTGATTTTCTCGCGCACCAAGCACGGCGCCGACAAGATCGCGACGCGGTTGCGGTCCGAACGGCACTCGGTGGCGGCGTTACATTCGAACCGCACACAGCGCGAACGCGTCGAGGCGCTCGAAGGATTCAAGTCCGGCAAGTACGAGGTCATGGTGGCGACCGATATCGCCGCGCGCGGGCTCGACGTCGAAGGCGTCACGCACGTGATCAATTACGACGTGCCGCAGCATCCCGAGGATTATGTGCATCGTATTGGCCGCACGGGTCGCGCCCAGAAGGTGGGCGATGCGTTCACGCTCGTGACCATCGAGGAACTCGAATACCTCCGCGCCATCGAACGTTTCATCGGCCAGAAAATCCCGCAACTCAAGCTGGAAAACTTTGACTACGTCCTGACCCCGCTTTTCGAGGGAAAGCAAATCTCAGGAGACCGCCGCAGCGTCCGCGCCGTCCGCACGATGAAAGGCTATTCCTTCAGCCCGAGCCGGAAACGGCGTTAGATTGCCACGCTCCCTTCTCTTAGCGAAACAAAGAAGAGAATCCAAGAAGGAGCATCAGGAAGATGAAGACCGTGAAGCTCCAGGTAAACCAGAAATCACGGGCGTTCTCCGTGCGAACAAATGGCTTCGCGTAACCCTTGAAGTGGATGACACCTGTTTTGAGGGCAACAAGTAATTTCCAGAACACAAACGGAAAGAACACGACAGCGAATACCTTCAGGTACGTTTCCATTTTGTCAACCTACCACAATTCATTCGGTCCCGCCGGCACCTTGACAGCGGGAGCGGGTTCAGCGGCCAGGCCCAGCGGATGTGGTTCATAGTGTGGAAGTAAGTCGCCGTCTGCGTCGAGGAACTGCATGCGCCAGATGCGATAAGCATCGAGGATTTTGTCGAAATCGGCGCGGGTGGTCAGATGGACGACGAGCTTGTGGAATTCCTTTGTTGGGCCGAAGGTCCGCGAGTATTGTAACGCGACCTTGCGGAACATGAGGCAACCCGTTTTTTCACCGAAGATTTCCACCATCAAATCCAAATGACGATTCATTACGTTAACGCGTTCTTCGAAACTCTGTTCAAGCGGCAGTTCGCCCGTCGTTAGGTAGTGCGCGGTGTGACGAAAAATCCACGGGTTATAGAACGCGCCGCGCCCAATGCTGATCGCCGCGCAGCCGGTTTCCTCGAACATCATCTTCGCCGTTTGCGGCGTCGTGATGTCGCCGTTGCCGATGACGGGCACGCGTTGCACCGCCTCGACCACGGCGCGAATACCCGCGAGGTTCACCGACCCGCTAAACCCCTGTTCCCGCGTGCGGCCATGGACAGCAATCGCGGCCACACCCACATCCTCCAACGCGCGCGCGAGATCGGGCGCGGTCAGGTTTTCGTCGTCCCAGCCAAGTCGCATCTTGCACGTGATGGGGATCTTCACCGCGCCCACCATCAGGCTGACGAGTCGCGCGGCGTTCGCGTGATCGCTCATCAGCTTGGAGCCGCCGCCAGTGCGGCAAATCTTGCGAACGGGACAGCCCATATTGATGTCCACCGAGCTCACGCCAAGCGATTCGAGCAACACGGCCGCATCACGCATTTCCTCGGGTAGCGAGCCGTAAAGCTGGACGGCCAAAGGGCGATCCGCCGGGCGGGTGGCGATGAGTTGCAACGCTTTGCGGTTTTTCTCCAGCAAGGAACGGGAGTTGACGAGGTCGGTGGTGCAAAGCCCGACACCACCAATTTCGCGTATGATGAGGCGGAAGGGCAGGTTGGTGTAACCCGCCAGCGGCGAGAGAAACAGATTCGAGTCGAGCGTTAGTTGACCCAAGGCGAACGGCATGCCCATTGAATAAGGCTTTTCGCAACGATTTGCAATCCACGGCGAAACGCAAGGCTTGATCTCTGGACACCCCGCGCAATCTCCTCGAAGAAGAAGATGGCTTTTTTCAGGGAAATGGCCGATACTTCAAGTCATGTCAACCCGAAGGAGGGGGGCCGTGGCAGGCGAATACACCGGGAAAATCTCTGGCGTCAGCGTTGGCGGGGCTGCTGGTCGGCCCCAAAAATCCATGGCATTAGAAGCCGTCGCATCGCTTTTCACCTTTGGGGGTGAGTTGCTCAACAATCCGGGGCCCGTCGGATCAGCCGTGCCCAGTTCCCGTTTTCTGGCACGCCGCATGGCCAGTTTCCTTCCCCGGTCGCCGAAGGGTTATATCGTCGAGTTGGGGGCCGGTACGGGTGCCATTACCGATGCCCTGCTCAAACGGGGAATTCCTGCGGACCGCATCCTGCCCGTGGAACGCTCGGAAACGATGGTGAAATTGCTAAGGCGGCGTTTTCCATCATTGAGCATTGCCTTGGGTGATGCGACCGAACTTCGTTTGCTTCTCAAGACCTGGCTTCCCAACGATGCGCTTGAAATCAGTTATGTCGTGTCCAGCCTGCCACTGCGGTCACTACCGGAAAACGTCGTCGTCAGCATCGTGCAAGAGATCTACCACGTTTTGCCCGAGCACGGGAAACTGCTGCAGTACACGTACGATCTTCGTAAGACGCCTCATCCTTTCCTGGCCAATTTCAAGCGATGCCGGACCACCGTCGTCTGGGCCAACATTCCGCCTGCCCGTGTGGACGTGTTTGAGAAGAAGAACACCGCACACTGACGTCGCTTCGATCGCTCTCCGTTTCAAGGCCCCGGTTTTTTCCTTCCCTGCGAAAACTTGTGGCGACGGGAACCAAATCGCAGTAAAAAGAAGGTAGCCTTTCAACCCAGAGGTCTTATGAGTGATCAGGCGAAATTGGAAATCGACGGCAAGGTTTATCAACTCCCGATTGTGGTCGGCACGGAAGACGAGCACGCCGTTGACATCTCGAAATTGCGCCAGGAGTCCGGATGCATCACGCTCGACGACGGGTATTCGAACACAGGCTCCTGTAGCAGCGCCATCACCTTCATCGACGGCGAGAAGGGGATCCTGCGTTATCGCGGCATCCCCATCGAGGAACTCGCCGAGAAGTCCACCTTCATTGAGAGCGCGTACTTGCTCATTTACGGCCACCTTCCGACGAGTATAGAACTCCGCCGTTTCTCCGACTTGCTGACGCAGAACGAAATGCTGCACGAGGACATGAAGTTTCATTTCGAGGGTTTTCCCCCCAACGCGCACCCGATGGCGATCCTGTCCTCGATGATCAACGCTGCAAGCTGCTTTCACCCGCGTTTGATGGAAGGTTATCAGCCAGGCAACTTCGAACTGCAGTCCGCGCGCCTGCTTTCCAAGGTCCGCACCATCGCGGCGTTTGCCTACCGCAAATCGCATGGGCTGCCGATCATCTATCCAAAGCCAATTTACAAATACACTGCCAATTTTCTGCACATGATGTTCTCCGAGCCGTATGAAGATTACGCCTTAAAACACGAGGTCGTACGCGCGCTCGACCTGATCTTCCTCCTGCACGCGGACCACGAACAGAATTGTTCCACGTCGACAGTGCGCATGATTGCTTCCAGCCGCGCGAACCTTTTCGCGTGCGCGGCCGGCGGCGTGTGTGCGTTGTGGGGACCGCTGCACGGCGGCGCGAACCAGGCCGTGATCGAGATGCTGGAACAGATTCACCGCGAAGGGGACGACGGTTCGAAATTCATCGAGGCAGCCAAGGACAAGAAGAGCGGCCGAAAGCTGATGGGTTTCGGACATCGCGTTTATAAGAACTATGATCCACGCGCCAAGATCATCAAGGAACAATGCGACAGGATACTGGCTGGCCTGCACATCAACGATCCGCTACTGGACATCGCGAAGAAGCTGGAGGCGGCGGCGTTGAGCGACGATTATTTTATCGAACGCAAACTGTATCCAAACGTGGACTTCTACAGCGGAATCATCATGCGCGCGATTGGCATCCCGATTGAGATGTTTACCGTGATTTTCGCCATCGGCCGTATGCCGGGTTGGATTGCGAACTACAAGGAAATCATGGACGAAGCCACCACCCGCATCTACCGCCCGCGCCAGGTTTACGTCGGTCCGACCGAGAACCAGTATATTGCCATTGAGAAACGCGCCAAGAACTCGTAGTGCGAATCATGGCCAAGCAACGCTCTTGGAAAGTGAAAAAATGGGGGATCGGCTTGGGCGTTGCCATCGTGCTCTACACCGTCAGCGGCTTCTTCGTCATCCCGGCGATCATCAAGTCACAGATACTCAAGCGGCTGCCTGCGTTGACGCATCGCCACGTCGCCGTCCAAGAGGTGAGACTGAACCCCTATACGCTTTCGTTTACGCTGCGCGGCTTCTCCCTTACGGAGCCGAACGGCGATGAATTCGTTTCGCTTGGCGAGTTGTATGTGAATCTGCAGTCCATTTCACTGCTGAAGCGCGGCTTCGTCTTCAAGGAGATCAGCGTCAAGAAACCGTCGGCGAACATCGTTCGGTTGATCGATGGCACGTTTAACTTCGCCGATCTGCTGACGAACGCAGCGCCGTCGGCAGTCAGCCCTCAGACCGGCCCCAAACCCAGTCAACAATTGCCCCTCATAATGATCGACGAACTAAAGGTGGAGGATGGCCAATTCTCGTTCACCGATCTGGACCGTAAGAAACCATTTCATCGACAGTGGGGGCCGATCAACGTCAGCCTCACAAAGTTCACCACGCGACCTAAGGAAGGTAGCCCGTATTCCGTGGTAGTGAACACCGAGGATGGACGGACGTTCGCGTGGTCGGGTGATGTCACACTGATACCTTTGCATTCGGCTGGCACATTCAAGCTCACGGGTTTCCAGATCTCAAGATATGCCCCCTACGTCGAAGACGTTGCGCCTGTTCAGATCCTCAGTGGGCAGATGGACATGCAGACGGACTACCGCATTGATGTAACCGGAGAGGAAGCCAGCATGGCCGTCTCGAATATGACGATGGATCTGTCCAATCTAGTGGTAGAGGTGGCGCAGCCAAAGCCCGCCCGCGCGGTTGTCGACGAACTTCACCTTTCCGTCAGCGGTGTGATGCTCGACACAGCCGCGAAGAGTATTGACGTGGCGGAAGTGCGGTTGACTGATCTCAAGACCAGCGTGACGATATTGCCCGGGACTCCCACTACCTCCACCGTTGCCGCAGTGGCAACTTCGCTCCCGCCCCAACCAACAAAACCCGCCGGCACCCAGACCAACAAATTCCAGATCAGGATTGGGGAGGTCTCCCTCGATAACGCGTCCTTCCACTTTACTGATGAGTCGGTCGAGCCGCATGTGGAATCGACGATCGGAGAGTTCAACGGGAGCGTGAAGGGACTCACTTCTGACCTCAACACCGTTGCTACCGTGGATTTCAAGGGCAAGGTGAACAATTACGCGCCGTTTTCGATTAGCGGCAAGATCAACCCCCTGGCGTCGGATTTATTTGTCGATCTCGAAATTTCACTGAAGGATGACGCCTTGATACCGGGGTCCGGCTACTCGGCGAAGTATGTGGGGTATCCACTGGAGAAAGGCGCCTTATCCCTTGACCTGCACTATTACGTCACCCAGCGCGAATTGAAGGCGGAGAACAAAGTGCGCGTGGACCAATTGCAACTCGGCGAGGCGAGCGGCAGCCCGGACGCGATCAAGCTTCCTGTAAAGCTCGGCATCGCGCTGTTGCAGGATCGCCACGGCGTGATCGCGCTCGACGTGCCGCTTAGCGGACGCATCGACGACCCGAAATTCCGTCTTGGTCCCCTCATCATGCAAGTGTTCATGAACGTGATCACCAAGGCGATCACCAAACCGTTTGCCTTGCTCGGCTCGGTCTTCGGCGGTGGTGAAGACCTCGACCACATCGCGTTCGATCTCGGCACAGCGGACTTCACCGCGGGCGAAGTCAGCAAACTTGACACGCTGGCAACAGCGCTCTACGAACGACCCGCGCTGAAGCTCGGCATCACTGGTTCGACTGATCCCGGCAAAGACCGCGAGGCCATGGCAAAACGCAAGCTGGAGAGGAAACTGGGCGAATTGCGCGTCAAAGAACTCCAGGTCGCGGGGCAAAAGGTGACGTCGGTGGATTCCGTGCGGTTGATGCCCGAGGACCGCGAGCGCTTGGTGAAGCTGGCTTACGCTGAAGCCATGGGCCTTGTTTCCAGCAAGGCTTCTGCTTCCGGCGCGTCAACCGTGCTGGCGCATTTGACGACCAGGCAGAACTTCGAGCCGCTGCACAAGACCAAGAGCGCTGGCGAATCGAAAGCTCCGGTCAGTCCTGCTGACATGGAAACCAAACTTCTGGAGTTGGCCGAAATCACGCCGGACGATTTCAAGAAGCTCATGGACGAACGTGCTGCAGCCGTGCAGGCCTATCTCTTACAGAGCGGTAAGGTTGAAGTCGGGCGGATCACAATCGCCGCTCCAAAGACAGTCGATGCGGCATTCCAGGGTTCGAATCGCGTGAACCTGACTTTACAGTGAAGGCGAACCGACAGTGGATTTACATAACGCCGCGCGGCTTCGTAGCGATAGACATGGTGTAGCGTCCATTCTTGTGCGCCAACCCGGCGCGCGAGCCGAACGCACGGCTTAGGGACTCGGATGTAAGGACCTCCGTCTTCGTTCCCTGTGCGAGGACGCCACCGGCTTTGAGCAGCAGGACGTGCGACAACGCAGGCATGATTTCCTCAACGTGATGCGTGACGAGGATGATCGTCGGCCCGCTCTTGCGGCGAGCAAGTTTTTGGAGAAACTGCAGAAAATGTTCGCGTGCGACCGGATCAAGCCCGGCGCAGGGTTCGTCGAGGATCAGCAAGGGTGGATTCGCCATCAGCGCGCGGCCAATAAGGACGCGCTGGCGCTCGCCTTGCGACAGGACGCGCCACGGGCGTCTCGCGATGTGAGAGCATTCGATGCTCTTGAGGATTTGCGTGGCGTGCTTACGATCGGCAGTTGATGGCTCGCCCCGGTAATCGATCATCGCGTACTTCCCGCTCACGACTGTTTCCAGAGCCGGCTCATCATCCGCCATCATTTGTCGAACCGATGAACTGACCAGTCCAATACGTTTCCGCAACTCACGCCAGTCGCTTTCCCCGTACCGCTCGCCGAGCACCTCGATTGTCCCGGCGGTGGGCGAGAGATAAGCTGTCAAAGCGTTGAGCAATGAAGTCTTGCCCGAACCGTTTGGTCCAAGAATGGCCCAGTGTTCACCCCGCTTCACGCGCCACGAGACGTCATTCAGAATAACGGTCTCACATCGCTCAATGCGGAGGTTGCGAACGTTCAGAACCGTCGTTTCTTTTGGCCGCATGGCGCGAATGTTAGCACAGAAAAGCCTGCTATACAGACCGTGGCAACGCTTGCGTCTTGCCAGCGGGTTTATGGTTCGGCTATGTTGAAGTGGTTATGGCGACAACGATTTTAGTGGGGGCCCAATGGGGCGATGAGGGCAAGGGCAAAATCATCGATGTGCTCACCGAACAGGCCGACGTGGTGGTGCGCTACCAGGGCGGCAACAACGCGGGGCACACAGTGGAGGTCGGCGACCAGAAATACGTGTTGCACTTAATCCCGTCGGGCATCCTGCATCCCGGCAAGGTCAGCGTGATCGGTAACGGCGTTGTGGTCGATCCCGTCGCGCTACTCGGAGAGATCGAGCACCTGCGCGGACGCGGCGTGAGCATCGGCGGCAATCTTTACGTCAGCGAAACGGCGCATCTGGTATTTCCGTACCACAAATTACTCGACGAAATCCGCGAGGAACAGAAGGGCAAACGCAAGATCGGTACCACCAAACGCGGCATTGGCCCGGCGTACGCGGATAAAGTCGCGCGCACGGGTTTGCGGCTGGTCGATCTGCTCGCGACTGAACGGTTTTCCGAGAAACTGCGTCGAAAGATCCAGGAAAACAACGAGATCTTCAAGGCGTTCGGTGCGAAGCCGTTGAGCTTCGCGAAGATCAATAACGAATACGTAGAATGCGGACGTAAACTGCGGCCATTTGTTACGGACACCGTGACGTTACTGAACCGGGCGGTGCGTGACGGCAAGAATATTCTTTTTGAGGGTGCACAGGGTACGCTACTCGACATCGATTTTGGGACGTATCCGTTTGTGACCAGTTCGAACGCGACTGCGGGCGGCGCGTGCGTCGGGACAGGCGTCCCGCCGCATAAAATCGACCGCGTGGTTGGTGTCATGAAGGCGTATACAACACGGGTGGGCGAGGGACCGTTCCCAACGGAACTACTCGACGATCAAGGTGCCATGCTTCGCGAGACGGGCCGGGAATTTGGCGCGACTACGGGGCGCCCGCGCCGCTGCGGCTGGTTCGATGCGGTGGCGACGCGCTACTCGGTCATGGTCAACGGCATCGACGAGCTGGCCGTCACCAAACTCGACGTGCTCGATGGCTTGCCAAAAATCAAAGTGTGTGTTGCCTACAAGGTGGACGGGAAGGTTTACGAAACCCTGCCCAATGACATCGACCTGTTGCAGCGCTGTGCGCCCATGTACCAGGAATTCAACGGTTGGCAGACCTCTACAAAGCTGGCACAGGATATCGACCAGTTGCCCAAGCCCGCGCGGGTCTACCTGCAAAAGCTCGCCCAGCTCAGCGGCGCGAAGCTCGGCATCGTATCGGTCGGCGCACGGCGGGAAGAGACGATGTTTTTGTAAGGCCCGTGAGTGGGATCGAGACAGATGACGCAACCGATTAAAAACCTCCCCCGCCATGTGGCTATCATCATGGATGGCAACGGGCGCTGGGCGCGCGAGCGCGGGTTTCCCCACATTGAAGGGCACCGTCGCGGTGCTGAGAGCGTACGCGAGATTGTCCGTGTTTCGGGCGAACTGGGCATTGACTATCTGACGTTGTACGCGTTTTCGACCGAAAACTGGAACCGTCCGAAGGCCGAGGTGACCGCACTGATGCGCCTGTTGGAGTTTTATCTCAAGCAGGAGATTGGGGAGTTGAACAAGAGCAACGTGCGGCTCGCGGCGATCGGGCGGGTGCATGAATTACCAGCCAGCGCGCAGAAACAACTCGAGAAATCGATCGCCGCATTGAAGAAGAACACGGGCCTGACACTCGTGCTTGCCCTGAGTTACGGCGGGCGGGCGGAGATTGTCGACGCCGTACGCTCGATCTGTCGTGAGGTGAAGGATGGACGGCTGCATGCGACGGACGTCGATGAGAAGGTCATCTCGCAGCACTTATATACGCGCTCAATACCCGATCCGGATCTATTGATTCGTACCAGCGGTGAGATGCGTGTGAGCAATTTTCTCCTGTGGCAGATTTCCTACGCGGAGATTTATGTCACGGAAACCCTTTGGCCTGATTTCCGAAAGGCTGCCTACCTGAAAGCGTTGGAGGACTACAGCGGACGAGACCGGCGTTTTGGCCGGGTTGGCTCTGGTGAGCTCGCATGAGCACGACGCCGGTAACATCCACCCAAGCAACGGCGACCACATTACCCGCTATCCGCAGCGGATTCCAGTGGCGATTGATCAGTTCCATTGTGCTCTGGGCGATCATGTTGTCAGTGATTTTCTGGCTGCCGCCAACGGCCTTATATATTTTTGTGAACGTGGTCCTGGCGCGGGCGGTTTGGGAATTTTACCGGATTTGCGAGGCCAAGGGGTTGCGCACGTACAAAGTCTGGGGCGTCATCGGCACGCTGGCGCTGGTTTCGGGCAGTTGGTTTTTCTACCGGCAACCGCAGCGGCTGCAGCTATCCTACGATTTCGATATTTTAATCCTGCTCGTTTTCGCGCTTGGTGTATTCATTCGCCAGTTTCCCCAGAAGCTGAATCCGCAAGGGATCGAGACGATGGCGGTGACGTTGTTCGGCCTCATTTATGTCGCGTGGTTGGGCAATTTCATCACGCGGATCAATTTTGCTTCGCCGCATGGCCGATACTTCATCATGTTACTGGTGGTCGCGACGAAGTTCACCGACATGGGGGCGTACATCGTTGGTTCGGTGTTCGGTCGCCATAAAATGATCCCGCGCATCAGCCCGAAGAAAACGTGGGAAGGCACCATTGGTGGGATTATTTTTGCCGTTGGCGGCGCCTTTCTTTGTCGCTGGGTCATGCCCAACGAAATGGCGGCCCTGACAAGCCTGCATGCTGTGGTCATCGGCCTGCTGCTGGGCGTGGCGGCGGTCATCGGCGACCTCGCCGAATCACTGATCAAACGCGAAGCTGGCGTCAAAGATTCCAGCACGATCCTCCCGGGACACGGCGGCTGCCTCGATATGATCGACAGCCTGCTCTTCACCGCGCCGCTACTCTACGTCTACATGCGGCTGGTGTTGCGTGGGTGATTTGCGGCCAGCCCACCTGCCATTCTTTTTTGTTTCGGCAAGCCGTGTGCTTGCCCTACAATCCGCCATTCAGCGATGAAACCAAAGAACATCGTCTTGCTCGGCTGCACGGGGTCCATCGGCGTTTCGACGCAGAAGGTGGCGGCGGATCTGCCCGAGCAGATTCGCATTGTGGGGATGGCGTCACGCGAGAATGTGGACGGGATGGAGCAAGCGATTCGCCAGTTCAAACCGCTCGCGGTGGGGATGACGGATCCCAAAAAGGCGGAGGAATTGAAGAAACGGCTCGGCGCACCCGGCGGTCGCGCCCTACCGGTACATTCCGGCGAGCGGGGGTTGATTGAGTTGGCGACGATGCCGGAAGCTGACGTCGTGCTGGTGGCGATTGTCGGCACGGCGGGACTGGAACCAGCGCTGGCGGCGATTCGTGCGGGCAAGGATCTGGCAGTTGCGTCCAAGGAAATCCTCGTGATGGCGGGTGAGTTGGTCATGAGCGAAGCGCGCAAGCATGGTGTCAAAGTGCTGCCAGTGGACAGCGAGCACAGCGCGATTTTCCAATGCCTCGAAGGTCGTGAGCCACAGGATGTAAAACGGCTGATTCTCACGGCATCCGGCGGGCCGTTCCGGCAGACGCCACGCGAGGAGTTCGCGAAGATAACCGTGGCGCAGGCGCTGAAGCACCCGAGTTGGAACATGGGGCAGAAAATCACGATCGATTCAGCCACCTTGTTCAACAAGGGGCTGGAGATGATCGAGGCGCGGTGGCTGTTCGATGTCGAGGTGGATCGTGTGGATGTGGTGATCCACCCGCAGAGCGTCGTGCATTCGATGGTGGAGTTCACAGACGGGTCGATCCTGGCGCAGTTGAGCGTGCCGGATATGCGTTATCCGATCCAGTACGCGCTCACGTGGCCGCGGCGAGTGCCGAATTCTATGCCGTCCACTGATCTTGCCAGGATCGGCACGCTGACCTTCGAGAATCCCGATCGCGAGAAGTTCCCGTCGCTACGGCTGGCGCACGAAGCGGGACGGGTCGGCGGGACGATGCCGGCGGTGTTCAACGCTGCCAATGAGGTTGCAGTGGCGCGCTTTGTAGTCGGACAGATTGGTTTCCTGCAGATTTTCGAGACTGTTGAGACGGTAATGCACGCGCATCAGAAAGGTGGAAGGGCTGGCTCCTCGTGGGTTGCATCGCCGCCGCTGGGTGTTATAATAGAGGCTGACCTCTGGGCCAGAAAGGAAGCCGAACGTGTCGTTTGAAACTGTAATAAGTGTGATTACTGATTGGGTTTACCCCGCACTCCTGGTGCTTTTCTTTTTTGGATTCACGATTTTTTTCCATGAGTTGGGACATTTTCTGATGGCGAGGCGCCGTGGAATGAAGATCGAGCGGTTTTCCGTCGGATTCGGGTCGAAGATTTGGGGTTATAAAAAGAAGGGGGTCGAGTATCAGGTTGGTTGGATTCCGTTTGGCGGCTACGTGGCATTGCCACAGATGTCGCCGATGGAGGCAATCGAGGGCTCGGATGGCTCTTCCGATGGAGGGCTACCGCGAGCAACGCCCACTTCCAAAATCCTTGTTGCGCTGGCCGGGCCGGCAATGAACGTCTTACTGGCCTTCGTCCTGGCTTGTATTATTTGGCAGGCTGGCAAGCCAAGCAACCCGTCGGTCATTGGCTGGGTCGAGGCGGGAAGCCTTGAGGAACAAAAAGGGATCCAACCCGGCGACCGCATTGTCCAGGTCAACGATCAGAAAGTGCAGAGTTGGGGTCAGCTCGTCGAGGCAGTAGCGTTCAGTCTCGAACCGGACGTCAACGTCATTGTCGAACGTAACGGCAAACGATTGGAGTTTAATCTCGAGACGAAACTCAACGAAGAGTTTCATGTCAAAACGCTCGACGGTCTGTACCCGCGTGTCCGCCCCTATGCGCGCGAGGTTCTGCCGGATTCTGCCGCCGAAAAGGCGGGAATGCTACCTGGCGACCGTTTCGTTTCGGTGTCCGGTGTCGCCATCTATAGTTCCGACCAGTTGCGGGAGCTGGTTGGCAAACGCGCCGACGAACCAACAGAGGTTAAAATGTTCCGGGACGGGAAGACGGTGGTGCTGACTGTTGTCCCCCGTGTGGATCCCGAAGAGAAGGCGGCCCGCATGGGTGTCAAACTTGGCGACGAGATGGAAATCATCCGTCCTGGTCCAACGCCTGGCGAACAGTTCGAGGAAGTTTTCGCCTCGATGTGGCACATGGCCAAGGCGCTACGCCACTCCAAGGAAACCGGTGTGGGCGTGCACAGTGTGAGCGGGCCGGTTGGTATTTTCGCCGCGTGGTGGTACGGAATCGTCAGCAACGGCGTTCGTCAGGGACTGGTCATCGCCGTGCTGCTGAATATCAACCTTGCGATCATCAACTTGTTCCCGCTCCCGATCCTCGACGGTGGACACATCGTCTTTGCCCTTGTCGAAGGGGCGATGCGCAAGCCGCTTAACGCCCGCATCGTACAAACCGTCTCCACCGCCTTTGCCGTGTTGCTGATCAGTTTTATGCTGTATATCACCTTTTTCGACGTCCAGCGATTCTTCGGCCGGTCTCGTGTCACCGACAAGCCGCCAGCCAATGACGTCATCGTACCCGCGGCCAAGCCCGCTTCGCAGCCATGAACTACTGTACCAATCCATTTTTCTGGCAGCGGCGCATCACGCGCGAGGTAAAGGTCGGTCCGATCGGTGTCGGCGGCGACAACCCGATTCGCGTCCAGACCATGTTGATTTCCGACACGATGAAGACAGAGGCTTGCGTCAACGAAGCACTCCCAATCATCGAGGCCGGTTGTGAAATCCTCCGCATCACCGCTCCGAGCATCAACGACGCGAAGAACCTCAAGAATATCGTTGCTGAGCTTCGCCGGCGCGGGCACAACACCCCCATTGTTGCCGACATTCATTTCGTCCCATCCGCTGCGATGGAGGCGGCGCTCTGGTGCGAGAAGGTCCGCATCAACCCGGGCAATTATGCCGACCGGAAGAAATTTGCGACCCGCGAGTACACGGACGACCAGTATGCCGAGGAATTGGAACGTCTGGAGAAGGCTTTTACGCCGCTCGTGCTCAAGTGCAAAGAATTAGGCCGTGCCATGCGCATTGGCACGAACCACGGTTCACTTTCCGACCGCATCATGAACCGTTACGGCGACACACCGTTGGGCATGGTTGAGAGCGCGTTGGAATTCGTCCGCACTTGCCGCAAGTGCGACTATCACGAGATCATCCTCTCGATGAAGGCCAGCAACCCGAAGGTGATGATCGAAGCCTATCGATTGCTCGTCGCACGGTTGAACGAAGAGGGCCCGGACTGGAATTACCCCTTGCACCTCGGTGTCACGGAAGCCGGGGAAGGGGAGGACGGTCGCATCAAGTCCGCCATTGGCATCGGCGCGTTGCTTGAAGACGGTATCGGGGACACGGTGCGTGTTTCACTCACCGAAGATAGTGTACACGAAATCCCGGTTTGCCGGGAATTGGTCAAGAAGTACAACATACTGTGGGAGCAACAACGCGCGGGAAAATCGGCAGGACGAGCGCCGTTGGCAGTGACCGAAAAACGAGATCCATTTACGTACACCCGACGACCCACCCCCGAGTATTTCATCGGCGACTTGCGCTTGCGTCTTGGCAAGGACCATCCGCAACGCGTCGAGCTGCCCGTGCCATTGACCGCGCGGATCGGCGATATCCAGCGCATTACGACCGCCGAGCCGGACACGTTTGCCGAGATCCTTCAATTCCACGTCAAGACGATGGCGGACATCGGCAAAATCGCGGCTCTGAAACCGGAGTTGCGCAAACGGCATATCCACACGCCAATCGCGGTGAAGCTCGATGATGCCGACGTCACCTTGCCGATATTTGACGTCGCCGAGAAGGTAAATGTTCCTTTCACGGTCGGTACGGAAGCGAGTCCGTTGTTACGCGCATCGCAGGAGCGCACGGTTCAGTTCGACGTGGTGGCTGATTCACCCGAACATTTCTTGAGAGCCTGTAAGCAGGTTGCTGCCACCCTCCGATATTTCCGTGGCCAACAGGTAATTCTCGCTGTCGGCCACGCGGAAGGACTGGACGTGATCGCGGCTTACCGCGTTCTGGCTGCCACACTGGACAACCACGGACTGAATCTGCCGATCCTGATACGTGACCGCGTCAGTTCCGGACGTGCCCATCATGCGCAGCAGGGTGCGCTCATCGGCGCGAGCACACACATTGGCGCGCTGCTGTGCGACGGTATTGGCGACGCGGTGGAAGTCACGGGCGAAGACGATTTGCTCAAGTCGGTCAAGCTCGTGTACAACATTTTACAGGGGGCCGGTGCGCGGACGTTCAAGACCGACTACGTAGCTTGTCCGAGTTGCGGGCGCACATTGTTCGACTTGCAGACCGTGACAGCGGGAATCAAGTCTCGTACGGCGCACCTAAAAGGTGTGAAGATTGCCGTGATGGGTTGCATCGTCAATGGTCCCGGCGAGATGGCCGATGCGGATTTTGGTTACGTGGGTACTGCTCCCGGTAAAATTTCGCTTTGGGTGGGGAAAACGCAGGTCAAACAACACATCCCCGAGGATCAAGCGGTGGATGAACTGATTGCGCTTATCAAAGAGCACGGTAAGTGGATTGAACCGCCGACAAAGGCTGAACCGAAGGAAGTTGCGCTCAGCGCGCGTTAACGGAAGGAAGACATGAAAAGATTCATAACTGCCACGATTTTGGGTTTCCTGGCGCTCAACGCGGGCGCAATCGCGGCTGTGAACTGGGGACACGACTATGACGCGGCCCTGGCGACGGCGAAAAAGGACAAGAAGTTGGTAATGGTGGATCTATACACGGACTGGTGTGGATGGTGCAAGAAGCTCGACAAGGACACGTATAGTGACAAGGATGTCGAGGCCAAACTCACGAAGGATTTCATCGCGGTCAAGGTGAATCCCGAAAAGAGCCAGCGGGACGCGAAACTGTCCAAGGATTTCGGCACGACTGGTTATCCACACATCGTCTTTGTGGACGCCGATGGCAAGAAGGTATCCGAGATCGGCGGCTATCTACCGGCCGCTCAGTTCCTCGAGCAGTTGAATAAGATAAGCGAAAAAGCGACAAAGAAGTGACCTGCGGTCAGCCACAACCCTGGCAAATCCAGTCCTCCGAGACTCTGGCAGACTGCCGCATTTTTAAGGTGCGCAAAGATCTGGCCGTAAACCCGCGCACGGGTCAGCCGCATGAGATGTTTGTCCTCGAGCAGCCGAATTGGGTCAATGTCATCCCACTCACTCCGGACGAGCAGGTCGTCATGGTCAAGCAGTGGCGTCATGGCACTCGTTCGGTTCACCTCGAAACGCCGGGTGGCCTGATGGACGACGGTGAAACACCGGAGCAGTGCGCCCGACGCGAGTTGTTGGAAGAAACCGGGTATGACATGGGCAGTATCGTCCGCTTGGGCACGGTTCATCCCAACCCGGCAATCCAGAACAATCGGCAGTATTACATTCTCGCCAAAGACTGCCACAGGGTCTCTGACCCGAAACTCGATCTTGCTGAAGATATCGCGGTGAAGTTAGTCCCTTTGGCCGACATCCCGCAGATGATTGAAACCGGTGAAATTACCCACGGGATCGTGATTGGCGGGTTTTACTGGTTGGACCTATATCGCCAACAACATGGCTGAGCTAGTCGCCAAACTGAACGAGATGATGGCCAGCGAGTGGGCCTGCGTCCGCACCCTGCGCCGTGCCGAGTCGCTTTGCGATGATCCCGGCCAACTCGAAGTCATCAAGCGCGTGCGCAAGGATTGCAGCATCAATTGCGTCAGCCTCGCCAACATTATCCGGGGCCTGGGCGGCCGTCCGACGGACATCCCCAACGCGCGTTTCTCCCTGAAGCTTGCCGACGAATCACTGGCTGACTGTCTCGACCTTGCCCAATCCGCTCAGGAGCATATCGTGGCGGAAATTGACACGGTGTTCGGTGAACCCGAGATAAAACCCTGGCGCGATCCGCTTGCGCTTGTCCGAGAACTCCACGTCACCGACACCCGCTGGCTGAAGTCGGCCATAGTCAGTTAACCGCGCCGCTCAATACACAATTGCGGCGAAGAGGGGGTAGTCTTTGAGGCGTTCGCGGCCTTTGAGGAAGGACAATTCAATCAGGAAATCGATCTCAACGATGTTGGCGCCGAGTTGCTTGACCAACGTCGCGGCCGCCATCGCGGTACCTCCCGTGGCGAGAAGGTCGTCGACAATAATGACATTGTCGCCCTTCTTGAGGGAATCGACGTGCATCTCGCTGGTCTCGCTGCCGTATTCGAGCGTGTAGCTGGTGACGACCGTCTTATAGGGAAGCTTGCCCTTCTTGCGGACGGGCACAAACCCCACCCCCAGCTTGTAGGCGACCGCGCCCGCGAAGATGAACCCCCGAGCATCGATACCAACTACCGCGTCAATCTTTTTACCCTTCTGGCGGTCCGCAAACGAGTCGACGGCGATGCGAAACAGCCGCCCGTCATGCAGAATGGGCGTGATGTCCTTGAACAGGATTCCCTTGATCGGAAAGTCGGGTACATCACGGACAGCAGCTTTCAATTCGTCATACATGGTGGTGGCTGCCTCAATGGTTCGCAAACATGTTTTTACTGGATTGGGCTACGGAAGGGAAGCCTGAATGTGATGAAGTGCGGACTAATTCCGCGAGATGGCCTTTGGCCGGTCCTGTTTTTCCATCACCCGACGGAGCTTGGTCAATGCAATGTTCTGGATCTGGCGCACACGTTCGCGCGTAACCTTGAATTTCCGGCCCACGTCCTCGAGCGTCTTCGGCTTGTTGCCGTCGAGCCCGAAACGCAGGTTCAGTATTTCGGCCTCACGCGGCTCAAGTTCCTCCAGGATGTCCCGCACCTCCTGCCGCAGCGTCTTGTCGCGCAGCAGTTCAAATGGGGTCAACGCGTTCTCATCGCCGACGATCTCACTGAACTCCGTCGCGTCATCCTCGCCAATCGGCGCATCGAGGCTGGCGGGGCGGATACTGATGGTGCGCAATTGCGCGACCTTCGCGCGCGGGATGCCAAGCACGTCGGCCAATTCCTGGTCGGTTGGCTCGCGCCCCAGCCTTTCGCTCAGTTTGTGCCCGGCCCGCTTCATCTTGCTGATCTTATCAACCAGATGCACCGGCAAGCGAATGGTCTTCGATTGGTTTGCCAGGGCACGCTTGATCGATTGCTTGATCCACCACGCGGCATAAGTTGATAGTTTGCCGCCCTTCTTGGGGTCGAAGCGCTCGACGGCTTTCATCAAGCCGATGTTGCCTTCGCTGATGAGATCGAGCAGCGGCAGGCCGAAATTCGAGTAATCGTGGGCAATCTTGACCACGAGGCGGAGATTGGCTTTGATCATCTGCGCCCGTGCCTGCTTGTCGCCCTTCTTGATACGCGCCGCCAGGCGTATCTCATCCTTGGGGGTCAGCAGGGCAATCTGCCCGATCTCGCGCAGATAGATCTTGATCCCATTCTCACTTTCTCTATCGCGGTCGATTACCATGTCTTTCTCACGCTAAAAAAACGCCCGGCCTTTTTGGTTCGCACCAAAACTATGCGGTCACTTTGCCCTACGCAAGAACTTTCAAACCGGATGCGCGATCGCACCAGTACCCTGAGCATAAGATGTTCGAACACGCTGTTTGGTTCAAAGCAGTAGTCGGGCCACAAAAAACAGGGCCGGGAATTCCACCGGCCCTGCGCTGGTTCTTCGATTTTCGCAAAACTAACTAATCTCACGACCTTTGGCGGCTTTCACATCCTTGAGAACCGCTTGCGCTGCCGCCAGGCGCGCGATGGGAACGCGGAAGGGGCTGCAACTCACATATGTGAGTCCGATGCGATGGCAGAACTCCACCGAGGAGGGTTCGCCGCCGTGCTCGCCGCAAATGCCGAGCTTTATACCGGGGCGGGTTTTGCGCCCCTTCTCAATGGCGATCTGCATAAGCTGGCCGACGCCCGTCTGGTCAATCGCCTCGAACGGATTGCGATTGACGATTTCCAGTTCCTGGTATTGTGGCAGGAATGAACCGCTATCATCGCGGCTCATGCCAAGCGTGGTCTGCGTCAGGTCGTTGGTGCCAAAGCTAAAAAATTCCGCGTCCTTGGCAATCTCGTCGGCGCAGAGCGCACCGCGTGGGATTTCGATCATCGTGCCGACCAAATAGTTGATCCGGGATTTCTTCTCTCCCATGACCTGCTTGGCGGTACGATGGACGATCTCCAACTGGTTCTGCAGTTCCTTCGGGAAGCCGACCAGCACAATCATGATTTCGGGCTTCACGGGGATGCCTTCCTTCCGCACCTTGATGGCCGCTTCGATGATGGCGCGGGTCTGCATTTCGGTGATTTCGGGAAAGGTGATGCCGAGCCGGCAGCCGCGATGACCGAGCATCGGGTTGGCCTCATGCAACGCCGCCACGCGGGCGGCGACTTTCTCGGGACTGATGCCGAGTTTGTGCGCGGTCTCGCGCTGCATTTCGCCATCGTGCGGCAGGAATTCGTGCAGTGGCGGATCCAACGTGCGGATCGTCACGGGATGACCTTTCATCGCGCGGAAAATGCCCGCGAAATCGTCGCGCTGCAGCGGCAACAACTTCTGGAGCGCGGCCACGCGAGCTTCCCTTGTTTCGGCGAGGATCATCTCGCGCATGGCATAAATACGGTCGCCTTCGAAGAACATGTGTTCGGTGCGACATAAGCCGATTCCCGCCGCGCCGAATGCGACGGCATTGGCCGCCTGATCAGGCTGATCGGCATTCGTGCGGATACCCAGCCGGCGGATTTTGTCGGCCCATTTCATCAGCTTGTCGAACCGCTGATAGGTCGGGGCCTGCCTGGGGTCGAGTGTCTTGGCGATGAGTACTTGCGCGACTTCGCTCGGGGCGGTCTTGAGTTCGCCCTCATAAACTTCGCCGAGCGTGCCGTCGATGGAGATGAAGTCACCCTCCTGGATCGTGCGGCCACCGACGTTCATGACCCGCGCCGTGTAATCCACCACGATATCGGCCGCGCCGCACACGCAGATTTTGCCCATCTGACGGGCCACCAACGCCGCGTGCGACGAAACGCCGCCGCGCGCCGTGAGAATACCTTCGGCGGCAATCATGCCCCGCAAATCTTCCGGGCTGGTTTCCACACGGCAGAGCAACACGCGTTCGCCCTTGTGGGCGCGATCCACAGCGTCTTCGGCGTTAAACACCACCTTGCCGGAGGCAGCGCCAGGGCCTGCCGCCAGGCCTTTGCAGAGTAAACGGCCCGCTTTCACCGCTGCGTCTCGGTCCTTGCGGTCGAAGATGGGCGCGAGCACCTGCGTGAGCGAATCCGCCGGCACGCGGCGAACCGCTTCCTTCCAGTCGATGACCTTTTCCTCCACCATCTCCACCGCGATACGCACCGCGGCCAGGCCGGTGCGTTTGCCGTTGCGGGTCTGGAGCATGTAGAGTTTGTTGTCTTCGACGGTGAACTCGAAATCCTGCATGTCCTTAAAGCGCGTCTCCAGGGTTTTGCAGACGGTCACAAGTTCGGCGTGCGCCTTGGGCATTTCCTGTTTCAATTTGGCAATCGGCTGTGGCGTGCGGGTGCCCGCGACGACGTCTTCGCCTTGCGCGTTGATCAGGTATTCGCCATAAAACACCTTCTCACCAGTGGCCGGATCGCGGGTGAACGCCACGCCTGTCGCGCTGGTGTCGCCGAGATTGCCGAACACCATCGTCTGGACGTTGACGGCGGTGCCCCATTCGTGCGGAATGTGGTACTTGCGGCGATAGACGATCGCTCGATCGTTCATCCACGAGCCAAACACGGCGCCAACGGAACCCCAGAGTTGTTTGACGGGTTCTTGCGGAAATTCCTTGCCCGTGCGTTTGCGAATCAGGTCCTTGAAGCGATCGACGAGGATGTGCAGTTCCTTGGCGCCGAGCTCCGTGTCCTCTTTCACGCCGACCTCGTGCTTGAGCTGTTCCATCACTTCGTCGAACGGTTCATGCTCGTCGCGGCCGGTGTTCTGGACGCCCATGACCACGTCGCCGTACATCTGGACGAAACGGCGATAGCAGTCCCACGCCCATCGCGCATTCCCCGACTTGCGGGCGACGACTTCGACGGTGTCATCATTCAGGCCGAGATTCAGGATCGTGTCCATCATGCCCGGCATCGATTCGCGCGCGCCCGAGCGGACGGAAACCAACAACGGATTCTGTTTGTCGCCGAACTTCTTGCCGGTGACACCTTCGAGTTTCGCGAGGGCCGCATTGACCTGGTCCGTTAGTGTCTTCGGATAGCTCTTCTTGTTCTCGTAATAGTAGGTACAAAGCTCTGTCGTGATCGTGAATCCCGGAGGGACGGGCAGGCCGATCCGCGTCATCTCATGCAGGTTCGCGCCTTTGCCGCCAAGCAACGCCTTCTGTGAGCCGTTACCGTCCGCTTTGCCGCCGCCGAAAAAATAAACGTACTTCACCGCTTTTTTGCCTGAACTTTTCGATTTCTTAGCCATGTTCGTAAGACTTCCTCTTGTGAGTTTGTACTGCCCAAAGGCAGGAACTGACCTCCAGCTAAACGGGGAGAAACTTAGCGTCAAAAGTTTACCAAACCCGCCCCCCCTGTCAACGTTCCTTTCCGCAAACTGCTAGCGCCATCGTCATTCGGACGGATAGGCTCTGTTGCCTTTGGACAAAGCTTGTGAGGCGGCTCAGATTCTGGTAACAACGCGAAATGAGAGTTATGGAATACAAGATCGCCACCGCTTCGTCCCCGGAGAGCCTGGTTGCCGAAGTGAACAAGCTTGTCAAAGACCGCTGGCAACCCTGCGGCGGAATGTGTGTGTCTCGTGAAACGGTCTCGGGAATCATGCAATCCTTCATGCAACCTATGGTTCGCGAGCCGAAAAAGCACGTGGGACGGTTGTTGCCCCAGCAGACTGCCGGTTCGTAGCGCAGGGCGTCTGGACTTTGGCAACGGGGTCAATTCTTGGCCCTCTTGGCGGCTCTAGGGCAGGTGCACATAGGAAGCCCCGGCTTGCACAGGCTTGACTCCGGTCGGCAGATTGTTCCCCGTAAGCGCGATTTCTTCGCCAGGCACACCACTCACTCCCACGAACACCGCCGTCCCCGGGTTAGGCCCTGCTGCGGTGATAAAGACGTGCTTGGTTTTCTCCAGTCCGATAGCGGCCAGCTTCGTTCCCGCGGGACCGCCGCTGAAACCACTGATAGAAAGATCCTCGACGCGCCCGGCATAGATAGCGTGTCGATCTTGCGGCGCTGCCTCAGTGTCCCAGATGACGCGCATATCACGCAGGTCCAGGCCGCGGATATTCGCGAAAATGAACGCTGCCGGCACGGGGCCATAATCCGCCTCCGGCGTAGCGGCGCGAATTTTGCCAACCCCGCGCGGTTTATGCTCTTTCGCGACCGTCTCGAATCCGGTGACGCGCATAAGGATATTGTGGAAGCTCAGGTTCTCCAGCGGGCGCTCCGGCCCGCCGGCGACCAGCACCCGGCCTTTGCCGCGGATACTGATGTCGCTGAAGCTCACGTCGCGGATGCGCCCCAGGGCCGAGCCTTCGCCGCGCCGTTCGAGGTCGAGGAAAATGGGATACTCCGACCGCGAACGTGTGCGGCCTGTTCGCGCATTCTCGAACGCGACCGACGTGTCGATCGTGATATTCGCGAAACGGATGCCTTCGACGAGCCCCCCGTCCTTGATGTACATCGCGATGCCGTACCGGGTCCCGGTGATCACGCAGTTCGCGAAAGTGCAATCCCGGAAATCACCCCAACTCGCCGTGCCCAGCTTGATCGCTGAGTCGTCGCTGATCAGGACGCAATTGGCCACGGTGACGTTTTCGCAGGCCTGCGCCGTCGTGGCCTCGGGACGTTTGTCCGTCTTCAGGCAAATCGCGTCGTCGCCTGTCTCGATGTACGAATCCGAGATGAACACGTTGCGGCTCGCATCCGGGTCGATGCCGTCCGTGTTCGGGCTGTCCATGTCGCTGATCATCGAAATACCGTGAATGTACACGCCGTCGCAGTTCCAGGGACGGATGCCCCAGCCGGGCGTGTTGCGAATCCGCACGTCGCGAATGTGCACGTTGCGGCAACCGACCAGTTCGATCAACGGGCTCGGGCGTTTTTCAATCGGCCTGAATTCGCGTCCCCAAAACGCGTCACCGTTGCCGTTGATCGTGCCGTCGCCCTCGATCGCGATGTTCTCGGCGTCCTGCGCGTAGATCAGATGGAACGGCTTGTAGTCTTCAATGCGCCGGCTGCCCCACAGCGTCGCGCCGGGCGACAGGTGGAGGGTCACATTGCTCTTCAGGACAATCGTTCCCGTCAGAAAGTTGCCGGGCGGGAGGTAAACCATGCCACCGCCGGCCTGCGCGCAGACATCGATGGCTTTCTGGATGGCGCCGCCGTCGTTGGTGACCCCATCGCCCCTCGCTCCATAGGACTTCGGGTCAAAAACCGAGCGCGGTAGTTCCGCCGCCAGGGCTGTCCACGACGCCAGGATGATCGCGATACCGACAAGTTTCATAAGAAGCCTTTCGCAGGAGCGCGCCAACACCCGGGCATTGTAGAAGGCGCTTCGGGCCTGTCCAGCCCTTAGACGCGCCAGCGGGCCTGCGTACCGGCCCGCCGTAGGCCTCCATGATTTGAGTTCGTTTTGGTCTCGCCGGCAGCCGAAACCCGCTATAAACCCCCTAAAATGGGTTCGTTTTTCGAAAACGAACCCATTTGCAAACGCTGCTGCAAACGGCATAAGTTCGTATGAATAAGATGGATACAGTACAAAATGTCCCGAAAATAAATGGGTTCGTTTCGCAGAAAACATGTTTTGGCGCCTCTCCCCGTCCGTTGTAGCTACGCTCCGTGGACGCGATTCGCCACACAGCGGCTTTGTCGGTGCTATCCATAAATCCACGCATGAATCCTAACTCAACCTCCCAAAACCCGTGAGTGAGCTTTGGAAGGTTTGGGAGCTTTGGAAGCTTTTTGGTTTACTTTCCCTTCGCCAAGGGCGGTCTTATAGCCCAGCCTCTCCTTGATCGTGTCGTGATTGACCGGGGGAGGCGTTCAGGGGTACAATGCCCACACAGGCAAGGTTCCGGGGCGGCTGTGCCCGAACCGCACAACCTCAGAAAAAGCAATTTTTATTATGATCAAAAGCATCAAACTCATGGCCGGTCTGTTTACCTGTTTTTGCCTTGTGGGCCCTGTATTGGCTTGGAACGGGGAAGGGCACATGGTCGTGGCGCAGATCGCCTATAACCATCTCGACGCTGCCGTAAAGGCCAAGTGCGACGCCCTCATCGCGGTGCCGGTCTATCACTCGAGTTCCGCCAACAGCAATTTTGTGACCGCGGCCTGCTGGGCGGACGATATTAAAAGTTTCACGTCGGCGTACAGTGACTCGCACTACATTGACATCCCTATCAGTCTCGATGGCTATCCGACCAACGGGGTTGTCAACGACCCATCCAATGTTGTCGTGGCTATCCGATCCTGCATTATCACATTGCAAGACCCAACTCAGTCGCTCAGCAACCAGGCCACCGCCTTGCGTTTTCTAATCCACTTCTGCGGGGACATTACACAGCCCCTCCATTGTTCCACAGGTGTGACTACTAACCAGCCTGCCGGTGACGCCGGTGGCAACAGTTTCAACCTTACCGGCACATGGAGTGAACTCCATGCTCTTTGGGATGCTGGCGGTGGCTATCTCTCTGACTCCGTGACGCGTCCGTTCACGGCCGCCAGCCAGGCCATCATCACCAACAAGGCCGCTGCCGTGGAAGCTGCCTACCCGTACAGCGCCAGTATCGGTTCGATTCCCGACCCGATGCCCTGGGCCTTGGAAGGACGGGGACTCGCAGCGACGGTATCCTATGTCGGGATCACCAACGGCACTTCTCCTACAGCCAGCTACCTCGCTACCGCTCAAAGCACCACCGTGCAGCGCATGGCCATTGGTGGCCAACGCCTCGCCAAGTTACTGAGCACGATCTACGTGACCAACGCTCCCGCTTTGACATCCGTGATCATCACCAATAGCCAATTCGGTCTTTCGTGGGGCTCTGTTTCGAGCAGGATCTACCGCGTTCAGTGGAAGCAACTGCCCACGGACGCGGCGTGGAACGATCTGACCGATATCACCGCGTCAGCCACCTCGGTTTCATTCGCCGACCCGGTCGCGCAACCGCAGCGATTTTACCGCGTCGTCGTGGTGAACTAGGCCCGCCGTTCGGTCCGGGAATTGTTGGGTAGCAGGCTCGGCTCCCAGCCACTCGACACATTCCCCAAACTCTGGTAAGCAATTATGGCTCTTATGAACCTCCGCAATGACATTCTCCGCAAGGTCAGCCGTATTGTGATCAAGCTCGGTACGGGCTTGCTCACCGATGCGCAGAACCGTCTTTCGTTGCCGCAGATCGAGCAGATCGTCGCGCAATTGGCCGCACTCCATGCGGCAAAGAAGCAGATCATCGTGGTTTCCTCGGGGGCCATCGGCGCGGGGATGTCGGAACTGGGAATCAAGCAGCGCCCCAAACGGCTCGATGAACTCCAGGCCGCGGCCGCCATCGGACAGAGCAAGTTGATGGCGGTTTACGACCGCTTATTCGGTAACTCCGGCATCACCGTCGCGCAGGTGCTACTCACACACGACGATTTGAAGAACCGCACGCGCCACCTCAACGCCCATAACACGCTTGCCACCTTGCTTGCCCGTGGCGTCGTTCCCATCATCAATGAGAACGACACGGTCGCGGTGGACGAGATCAAGTTCGGTGACAACGACCGGCTCGGCGCGTTGACCGCTACCCTCATCGATGCGGATCTACTGATCATCCTCTCGCACGTCGAGGGATTGTTGGACGAACAAAAGCGCGTCGTGGCGACCGTATCGGAGATACGCGAAATCGAATCGCTGGCGCGTGACACGGACCGCTTGACGAGCGTTGGCGGTATGAAATCGAAAATCGACGCCGCGAAGATCGCCACCCGCGCCGGTATCCCCCTCGTGATTGCGAACGGCAACCGCGCGCATGTCGTGCGGGACGTGCTGGCCGGGGAGGAAGTTGGAACGATCTTCCTGCCGCACGCGGACAAGCTGGCAAGCCGTAAACGCTGGATTGCGTTCTTCCAACATCCTGCGGGTAAGGTAGTTGTGGATGAAGGCGCAAGGGAGGCGCTCTGTGAGAATGGCAAGAGCTTGCTGGCCAAGGGCATTGTCTCGACGGAAGGCGAGTTTGCGGAAGGCGACGTCGTCAGTATCTGCGACAAAAATCAGGTTGAATTTGCGCGCGGCCTGGCGAAGGTTGGCGGCATCCTAATCAAGTCCGCCACTGGCGTGGTGATTCATCGGGACGACATGGTGATTCTCTAAATGGACCTGAAGCAACAAATTCGAGCGTTGGCCGAGCGTTCCCGCGACGCCTCGCGCGCATTGGCCAAACTCGACGCGCTAAAGAAAAACTCGCTGCTCTACGCGATGGCGGATGGGATTGAAAAGTCCACCGCCCGCATCCAGGCCGCCAACGCGAAGGACATCGAAGCCGGTAAGAAAGCCGGTCTCTCGCCGGCCATGCTCGACCGTCTGACACTCACCGACAAGCGCATCAGCGAAATGGCCAAGGGCGTGCGTGAGGTCGCCGCGTTACCGGATCCCGTCGGTAAGACCATCAGCGAGTGGACCCGCCCGAACGGAATCCGCATCCAGAAAGTGCGCGTGCCCATCGGCGTCATCCTGATCATTTACGAGTCCCGCCCGAACGTCACCGCGGACGCCGGTTGCCTCTGCTTCAAGACCGGTAATGCCGTGATCCTGCGCGGTGGTTCGGAGGCCATCCATAGCAATCTGGCCATCGCCGATGCGATGAATGTCCCCGGCCTGCCGGCGAACAGCATCAGCGTGGTCCCCACGACCGACCGCGCGGCCATCGACGAATTGCTCCAACTCGACGAGTTGATCAACCTCTGCATCCCACGCGGCGGGGAAGGGCTGATCCGCGCCGTCGCGGAAAAATCACGAATTCCCGTCATCAAACACTACAAGGGTGTTTGTCATGTTTACGTCGACCGTGATGCCGATTTCGACATGGCGGAGAAAATTGTCGTGAACGCCAAATGCCAGCGTCCCGGCGTCTGCAACGCCGTCGAGACGCTGCTTATCGACGAGAAAATCGCCGACCAGTTCCTCCCACGCATCGCCAGATCTCTCGCCGAGAAGAAAGTCGAACTGCGGGGAGATGAACAGACCCGAAGTCTCGTGTCAGGTGTGAAACCCGCAACCGAAGACGACTGGTATGCCGAGTACCTCGAACTTATCCTCGCTGTCCGTGTGGTCAACGGAGTAGGGGAGGCCATCGACCACATCACGAAATACGGCTCGGCCCACAGCGATGCCATCGTCACGGCCAACAAGGCAACAGCGGAGAAATTCCTCCGCGAAGTGGACAGTTCCAGCGTGTTCTGGAATGCCAGCACGCGCCTCGCCGACGGCGGTCAGTACGGCTTCGGCGCCGAGATCGGCATCTCCACGGATAAGCTCCACGCCCGCGGCCCGATGGGCCTGGAAGAATTGACCAGCTACAAGTTCGTTGTCGTCGGCGACGGCCAGTTGCGCGAATGACGACTGAAGTTACAGCATTGCAGCGGGCGCAGTATGTCCGTGACCAAATGCCCGCGCACGGGATGTTTACCGGCGCGACATGGCGCATCTCCCCGGAAGCTTTCCCGATTTCGCAGGAACTCGTGGCGAAGCTCGAAGCGCTCGGTCCCCAACTGCTGGCCTTCTACCGCGCCTGTAACGTGATGTACCGCCACAGCGTGCAGGGCAAGTTGCCGCCCTGGATCGCGGAGTATCTTGATGCGGGCAAGCCGAAGGAACTCATCGAATTGTCGCGGCGCGAGCGGTTCAAGAGCCACGTCCCCCGCGTGATCCGTCCGGACGTGATTCTCACCAATGACCACTTCTTCATCACCGAACTCGATTCCGTGCCCGGCGGGATTGGCCTAACGGGCTGGCTCGGCAAGACATACACGGAGCTGGGCGATGCGGTCGTGGGCGGCGCGCACGGGATGATGGAAGGGTTCGATGCGATGCTGCGCGCGGAAGCGAAGAGCGAAGAACCTGTGGCCGTCGTTGTGGTCTCTGAGGAGGCGGCAGCGTATCGGCCTGAGATGGAGTGGCTCGGCCAGCAAATTGGCTTCCGGGTCGTGCGACCGGAAGAATTGGTGAATTTGGACAAGACAGCAGTCGTCTATCGCTTCTTCGAATTATTCGATTTGCCGAACATCCCGAACGCGAACGTGCTGACGGAAGCCGCCGTGCATGGGCAAGTGGCGGTGACACCGCCTTTCAAGCCCCAACTCGAAGAGAAAATGTTGTTCGCCTTTCTTTGGATGGAGCAATTGCGACCGTTCTGGCGCGAACACCTTGGCGAACAAAACCTGGCGGCTTTGCGTGAAGTCTTCCCCTATACGTGGATCGTTGACCCAACGCCATTGCCGCCCCACGCGGTGATTCCCGAACTCGGCATTCACGATTGGCGCGAGATGGGCAGGTTCTCGCAGAAGCAGCGCGAGTTGGTCCTGAAAATCTCGGGCTTCAGCGAACACGCCTGGGGCAGCCGCGGTGTGTATGTGGGTCACGATTTGCCCGCCGGCGAATGGGCGGAAGCCATTGACCAGGCGCTGGCTGGTTTCGCGACGCATCCCTTCATCCTCCAGCGCTTCGAAAAATCAAAGCTCTTCGAGGCGCAGTACATCGATTTCGAGGCGAACGAAGTGCGGACGTTTGGCGCGCGGGTGCGGCTCTGCCCGTACTACTTCGTGGTGGGCGACGACGCGAAGCTCGGTGGCATCCTGGCCACGGTTTGCCCCGCCGATAAAAAAATCCTCCACGGCATGCCCGACGCGGTCATGGCGCCATGCCGCCTCCAGTAGGCGGATTTCCCTCTGAAGTTGTAGGCCGCGTGCCCCCACGCGGCGGGGTTCGGTGTTTTCAACGGCCTCTTGACGCTCCACCGATTGCCAGTGTACCTTGGCGGCGCGTTCGATGCGGGCGTAGCATAGTGGTAATGCGCCAGCCTTCCAAGCTGGTGAGGTGGGTTCGATTCCCATCGCCCGCTCCAACCCGCGCCGTAATTGACCCGCTTTACCAAAGAAGGTATAGAATGCCCGCCATGAATCATGCATACCGCTGGGGGTTGTTGGCGGCGCTACTGGGTGGAACGGCCGTCCGCGCGGAAGGCACGCCGAAAATCCAGTTCGACCGCACAAGCTACGATTTTGGCGTGACCTCGCTCGTTGAATCGGTGACTGGGACATTTACCTTCCAGAACACCGGTGACGCCGACCTGGAGTTGGAGAAACCCAAACCAAGCTGTGGCTGCACGGTGGCCAGCTTCACATCGGAGAAGTTGCGGCCCGGGGAAAAGGGGGAGCTGGTGTTCACGATCCAACTCGGTACGGCAGCCCACCAGCGCTTGTCGAAACTGATCACCGTCTCTTCCAACGATCCGGAGCATCCCGTTCTGCAATTGGGGATCATGGTCCAAACCAAATCGGTGCTGACCGCAGAACCGCCGTCGATCAACCTGGGCACACTGCGGTTGGGCGCGGTCACAAATGCCACCGTGATGATCCGTCGCAACGACGGCAAGAAATTGACGATCACCAAAGTCGAAGCCTCCAGCGACCTGATGGCCGCCACGGCCAAACCCACGGGAGACGGGGACCCGCAGGCGGCGCGTCTTCAGGTTGAATTCAAAGCGACGGGTCTTCCCCGTCGTTTCAGCGAACAGATTCGCTTGTCCACCGACGACTCGGTTGGGGCCGTCCTGACAGTTTTTGTCAGCGCCCGGCTACTGGGTGACATTGAATTGGAGCCGGAGACGCTGTCTTGGGGGATGCCGGACCCGACCAATTGGAAGGACGAAGACACGGAGGTCATCCTGTCACGGAGCATCATCATCACCTCCCGGCAAACCGAGCGGCCGCTGCTGTTGCGGAACGTTTCCTGCAGCCGTAAGGAGGTTGAGGTCAAGCTTGTGACCCTGCAAAAGGGCCAGGAGTATGAAATCGTGGCGACGTTGCCGAAGCGGCTCACGAAGACCCTGGAAGGCACCATCAACTTCGAGACGAATCTACCGAGCCTGCCAAAGGTCGAAGTGCCGCTGACCATCAGCGTTTGGACCCCGTAAAAGAGCTGTCCGAATCAAGGCGACGGTTCGAAAGTCACAAACCCGCTCTCATTAGTCCCCAAGAAGAACCCGGATCCGAAATTCTGCTTCTGCAGGATCGCCCCCTGATATGGCACCGTGCTCCCGTTGTCGGCCCGACGGAACTTGCCCTTGAATAAGCCGGTTGGCGTCGTGATCTTCATAGTGAGATTCGTGCTGAATACGAGATTGCCGGTGGTCAGCGTGACATGATTGCCCTGCACGGCCGGTAGATTACCGTTACCAAAGTTGACGACCGCGTTATTGTTTGCGTTGGCCACGGATATCACACTGTCTCCCGGCAGTGGCCGCACGTACTCTGAACCCACCAGGCCGATGTCGTCCGCGAACCCCGCCGGGTAGAACGCATCAGCTGCGGACGCCGGTTTCGACCAGTGCAACGAGGCGTCCAAATCGCTCACGGCGACGATATTGCTGTGCGTAATCCATCCGAACACAGCGCCCAGCCCCTTGTACAGCGGCACGTACAATGGCCACGTGCCATGCTTGGAGATGGGCACCGTCTGTTTAAACTTCTGGCCGTCGCCGGTCACACCCGACAGGCCAACAGTGCCCGGCGCCTTGATTAGGATGGCGCCAAAACCGTCGCCTTGCGGCACACTTTCCACCGTGTTCGTCGTGTCCGCCGCCAACAGCACCGTGTACCGGTGGCCCGCAAAGGGCGAAGCCGTTGTCTTGGTGAACACCGCGCGGTCCGCCACCAGTACTGCGGTAACACCCGCCTCCGTTACAGTGCCGGTTACTTGATCTGAACCGAACCCGTCCAGATGCAGATTTGCCGTCAACGCGCTTCCCGCCAGACGCGGGATGTTGACGGTGGCGTTGCCGAGCTTGTCAAAGAGGCCCGCGAACGAGTTCTTCACTGTGCCCTGCTGGAACGTGCCGCTGAACGCGCCCGTCGTACTGACCTTCATGACCACCAGCCCGCTGTTGGCAAACGTCGCTGGTTCACTGAGTCCCAAACCGTAGTACGTGCCCGTCATCTTCACAAACAGGTTGGTATCGACGACCGTGATAAAGTTCGCCTTGGTAACTGTATCGGTGCCACCCAACCCGATGGCCGACAGGCTGACGGTGAACACGCCGGAGTTGGTGTAGGTGTGTGTCGGGCTTGCCGTCGTGCTGGTCGAGCCGTCGCCAAACGTCCACTGCCTTCCAATAATGCTGCCCGTCGATTCATCGGTGAACGTCACTGCCAATGGCAACAGTCCCACGGTTGGTGTCGCGTCAAACGCCGCCACCGGAATGATCGCGCCAATGGCTGTGACCGTTCCGGTTGCGCTGCCGCCATTAGCACTGGCGAATACGACAGTGCCGGTGAACGCACCGGCCGCACCGGGCGCGCATTGCACAACCACGTTGGCTGAGCCTCCTCCAGACACCGCAAAGGTACTACCGGATGCAATCGTGAAGGCGGTGCCACTCACCGATGCGGTTCCGTTGCTGACCGCCGTCTGGCCGGTATTGCTGACCGTAAACGTTTGGGACTTTGTCGATCCCACCGACACCACGCCGAGGTCCGCGCTTGTGGGGCTCACGGCGATGCGGCCAGGCGTCAGACCGCTGCCGCTCACCGTATTGGTGGATGCCCCGCCGTTGCTGCTGAAGATCACCGAGCCAGTAACGCTGCCGGCGAAGGCCGGTGCAAACGCAATGCTGACGGTGCCGGTCGCCCTGCCCGGGACGGTGTAGGGGCTACCCGCGGCGACCTGGAACGGGCCTACAGCCGCCGCCGTGCCGTTCAACGGCAGATCACCGGGATTGAAGACCGTGAAGTTTAGCAGATTCGTCAGGCCGATGGTCACGGAATTGAAGTTCAAAGCACCCGGGGTAACGACCAGTTGCGGCGGATTGACACCGACGATGTACGCCGCTTTCGTGTTCGTGCTCACCCCGACGGGGCCGGCTACTATCAACTGCACCGTATTACTGCCGGCCAGCGTGTATAGGTGTGTCACACTCGTCGCCAGCGTATTTGTCACGCTGCCATCGCCAAACTTCCAGGAGCGGTTTGTGATCGTACCCGTCGAAGCATCCGTAAACGTTACCGCCAATGGCACCGCTCCGTTCGTCGGTGTCCCGCTAAAAATGGCAATCGGCACGATCGCGCCCGTGCCGGTGACCGGGTTCGTCGATCCTCCGCCATTGGCGCTGTTGAAAATAACCGCGTTTGTGAACGCGTTCGCGCTCGACGGCGCAAACCGCACCACCACGTTCGTCGACGACCCACCGGCCAGCCCAAACGTGTTGCCGGCCACGATGCTAAAGGGCGCGCCCACCGCAGCCGTTCCATTACTTACGGTCGTTTGACCGGTATTGCTGACGACAAACACCTGCTGTGACGCCGCCACCGTAGCGACAGTGCCGAAGTCGAGCGCCGCCGGGCTGAACGCCAGATTGCCGGGGGTGAGCCCGACGCCGGTCACCGCATTGGTCGACAGGCCGCCGTTGCTGGTAAAGACAACGTTGGCATTGAATGTCCCAGATCCGGTCGGCGTGAACGCCACGGATATCGTCCCGGTTTGGTGGGCCGCGACGACGACCGGACTGCCGGAAGTAAAGAACGGTGCCGACGTGGTCGTTGTGTTGGTCAGCGGCAAGTCACCGGTATTGGTCACAGAGAACGACATCGTGTTCGTCAATCCGATGGTGACCGAACCAAAGTCCAGACTGCCCGGGTTGACCGCCAGATGCGGTGGGTTGACGGCCACGATCAGGTTCGCTTGCGTGTTCGTGCTCACGCCGACCGGTCCACTCGTGATCAGGCGGACCGTGTTCGTGCCCGGGACGGTATAAGTGTGCGTGAAATTCGTGGTGGCTGTGGTCAGTGTTCCACCGTCGCCAAAACTCCAGAATCGGTTGGTGATCGTGCCCGTTGAATTGTCGGTAAACGAGACGATCAACGGGATCGCGCCAAACGTCGGCGTAGCCGTGAAGCTCGCCGCCGGCACGACCGCGCCATTGCCGGTCACGGTGTTGGTCACACTGCCGCCGTTGGCGCTGTTGAAGACTACCTGGCCGTTGAAACTGCCAAACGCGACCGGCGCGAATTGCACGACGACATTTGACGACACGCCGGCCGGCAGGTTGAATGCCGCGCCCGCGGCGATGGTGAACGGCGCGCCGCTCGCGGTCACCGTGCCGTTGCTCACGGTTGTGCCGCCGCTGTTCGTCACGGTGAAGATCCGTTGTGACACCGTCCCGGTTGCAACGACGCCGAAGTCCAGCGCCGCCGGTGACACGCCAATCTGTCCGGGGGTCAGGCCCACCCCGCTGACGGCATTCGTAGACAATCCGCCGTTACTGTTGAAGAAGATGCTGTTATTGAATGTTCCGCCCGCTGTTGGCGCAAAGACCACCGTCACCGCGCCGGTCTGGCCGGGGAGGACATTGAAGGGCGTACCGCCAGTGACCGCAAATGGTGTGGGCACGCTGGCCGTGCCATTCAGGGCCAGGTCACCGGTATTGATGACCGAGAATGTCAGCGTATTCGTTAGCCCAATGGTCGCCGGACCAAAATTGGCGCTGGCGGGACTGACGGTCAATTGGGGCGGGTTCATGACCGCGATGAGATTCGCTTGTGTGTTCGTGCTTACACCGACCGGGCCGGCCACGATCAGGCGGACAGTGTTCGTGCCCGCCGAATTGTAGGTGTAAGTGAAGCTGGTCGACGCTGTCGCCAGCGTTCCACCATCGCCAAAGCTCCAAATCCGGCTGTTGATCGTCCCGGTTGAATTGTCCGTGAACGTCACCGTCAACGGCGTCAACCCGCTGGTTGGTGACGCGGTAAAGCTCGCGACCGGTATGACGGCACCCGTGCCGGTAACCGTGTTCGTCGAGCGGCCGCCGTTCGCGCTCGTAACGATAACGGCATTAGTGAAACCGTTCGCCGTGGCGGGCGCGAACTGCACCGTCACGTTGACGGCCGCACCGCCAGCCAGGTTGAAAGTGCCCCCTGACAGAATGCTGAACGGACCGCCCGTTACCCCGGCCGTGCCGTTGCTGACGGTCGTCTGACCGACGTTGCTGACCGTGAAGACGCGTTGCGACGCGCTCCCGGTCGCCACCGTGCCAAAGTCAAGGGAAGCGGGACTGACCAGCAACTGGCCCGCCGTCTGGCCGACACCAGCTACACTGTTCGTGGATATGCCGCCGTTGCTGCTGAAGATGACGCTGTTGTTGAATGTTCCCGCCGACGTCGGCACAAACCGCACCGTGATGGTGTTCGTGTGTCCCGGCGCGACGGTATACGGGCTGCCAGACACGATGCCAAATGGGGCGGAGACGGCCGCCGAGCCGTTGAGGCTGAGATCACCGGCGTTGGCGACGGCGAACGTCAACGTGTTTGTCAGGCCAACCGTGATCGAACCAAAATCCCGGCTGGCCGGGGTGACAACCTGTGTGGCCGGTTTCACCACGACGATGAGGTTCGCCTGCGTGTTTGTACTCGCGCCGACCGGCCCGGACACGACCAATCGGACCGTGTTGGTTCCCGACACTGTGTAGGTATGAGTCACGCTGGTCGCGGTCGTAATCGTGCCGGCGCTGTCGCCGAAATCCCAGGTCCGTGAGGCTATTGTGCCGGTGGAGTTGTCGGTGAATGTCACCAGCAACGGCATCGGACCGAACGTCGGCGCCGCACTGAATGCCGCGACCGGCACGATCGCGCCGCTGCCACGGACGGTGTTGGTGGAATTGCCGCCGTTGTCACTGGTGAAGATGACGTTGTTGGTGAATCCATCTCCCGTCAGCGGTGCGAATTGCACGACAACGTTCGTGGATTCACCGGGGGCGATGTCAAACGTCGCGCCAGACAGAACCGTATACGGGCCACCAGTAACGGATGCCACCCCGTTTGATATAACCGTGCCACCGCTATTGGTGACGACGAACGTGCTCTGGGCGACCGTTCCGGTCACCAATATGCCGAAATCAATCAATGTCGGAGAGACGCTGATCTGGCCGGGCGTGAGGCCCGTGCCTACCAGTTCGTTGGTGGAGATACCTCCGTTGCTGTTGAAGATCACATTGCCGACGAAGACCCCACCCGCCAACGGCATGAAGCTTACCGTCACGGTTCCCGTCAGGCCCGGTCCAACAGAGTACGGGGTACCATTGGTGATGGCATACGGCGCTGCGGTCGCCGCCGTGCCGGAAAGCGTGATCTGACCGGCGTTGATGACGGAGAATACCACGCTATTGGTATTGCCAATCGTGACGCCGCCGAAATCGACGCTGGCTGGGCTGACAACGAGGGTCGCTGGTTTGAGCGCAATAATGAGATTGGTTTGGGTGGTGCTACTCACACCCAGTGGTCCGGTGACGGTCAACTGCACGGTATTCGTGCCCGGGACCGTGTAGGTATGGACGACGTTGGTTGCCGGGGTATTTGTCGTGGTGCCATCGCCGAAGTTCCACGCGCGGGTGGCGATCGTGCCCGTTGAATTGTCGATGAAAGTGACCGGCAACGGAGCCCCGCCGATCGTTGGATTCGCGCTGAAACTCGCGACCGGCACGGTGGCGGCGGCGCCGCGCACGACGTTGGTTGAACTACCACCGTTCGCACTGTTGAAAACAACATTGTTGGTGTATCCACCATCGCTACCCGGGGCGAATCGCACCGCGACGTTCGTGGAAGCCCCTCCAGCCAGCGTGAACGGACTCCCGGAAACAATACTGAACGGCGCTCCGCCTGCGGTCGCCGTGCCGTTGGAAACCGTTGTCTGGCCGGCGTTGGTCACCACAAACACTTGTTGCGTATTCGTGCCAGTTACGATGGTGCCAAAATCGAGGACTGCTGGGTTGACGACGATGTGCCCCGCCGTGATGCCGGTGCCGGTCAACGCATTGGTGGAAGCACCGCCGTTGCTACTGAAAACTGCGCTCCCACTGATGGGACCGGTTGTGGTCGGAGTAAAGGCCACGGTGACGGTCCCAGTCTTGCCGGGTAGCACGGTGTATGAACTGCCGGCGCTGATGGCAAATGGTGTCGCGGTCGTGACGGTACCGGTCAGGGTCAGATCGCCGGGATTGATGACTGAGAACGTCTGTGTGTTGGTCGCGCCGACGGTGACCTGGCCGAAATCGCGACCGAGTGGACTGATGATAAGCTGGGGCGGGTTCAGCGAGACAATGTACGCTGGCCGCGTGTTGGTGCTGACGCCCAGGGGACCGGTCACGATGAGCCGGACTGTGTTCGTGGCGGCGATTGTGTAGGTGTGCACGACATTGGTGGCGGTTGTGTTGGTCGTTGCGTTATCGCCGAAATCCCAGAACCGATTGGCGATTGTGCCCGTTGAGGCGTCGCTGAAGGTCACCACCAGCGGCACCGGACCAGTGGTTGGCGTCCCGGTGAAGCTCGCGACCGGCACGATTGCGCCGGTGCCGGTCACGGCATTTGTGGACGGACCACCATTGGCGGTGCTGAAGATCACAGTATTCGTGAACCCACCCGTCGACGAGGGATTGAAGCGCACCACAACGTTGGTCGAGCCGCCCGGCGGTACGCTGAAGGTGTTGCCGGACACAACGCTGAACGGTGCGCCCGACGCAGTAGCGGTGCCGTTGCTGACGGTCGTACCGCCGCTGTTGGTCACGGTGAAAACCGCCTGCGAACTCGTGCCCGTTACAAGAGTGCCGAAATCCAGAGCACTCGGGCTAACGCCGATTTGACCGGGTGCAAGTCCGACCCCGATGAGCGCGTTCGTGGACAGGCCGCCGTTGCTGGTGAAGATCGCCTTACCGTTGAACGTGCCGGTGCTGGTGGGGAGGAAGCTGATCGTGATGGTACCGGATTGACCGGCGGCGACGCTGTAGGGGATGCCGGCGGAAACCGCAAAGGGCGCGAGGGTCGTCACCGTGCCCGTCAACGTGACGTCGCCGGCATTAAGGACTGAAAATGTTTGCGTGTTGGTTTGGCCGATGGTCACGGCGCCGAAGTCGCGACTGGTGGGGCTGACGACTAGGGTCGCCGGGCGCAGACCGACGATGTAACCGGGCTTGGTGTTGGTGTTGACACCGACCGGGCCCTGAGTGATGAGCTTGACTGTGAAGGCCCCCGACGTGTTGTAAGTATGGACAACATTGGTGCTGGTTGTATTGGTCGTGCCGCCATCACCAAAATCCCAGGAGCGATTCGTAATCGTACCGGTCGAGGTGTCCGTAAATGAGACCGCGAACGATACAACACCCGTGGTCGGCGTTCCCGTGAAACTTGCCGTCGGCACGACAGCGCCCGTCCCGATGACGGTATTGACCACAATGCCGCCGTTGGAAGTGCTGAACGTGGCCGAGTTGGTGAATCCGCCCGCGCTGACGGGCGTGAAGCTGACGACAACGTTCGCCGCGCCGCCGCCAGACAAGTTGAACGGCGTCCCGGAGACGACGCTGAACGGGCCGCCCGAAAAGGCCACCGTGCCATTATTGACCACGCCACCACCCGTATTGGTGACAACAAACGTCCCCTGGGCGCTAGTGGTGGTCGCGACAGTGCCGAAGTTCAGGGTGAGGGGATTGACGAGGATTTGGCCGGCCGGCAGGCCGGTGCCAACGAGCGTGTTGGTCAAGGTGCCGCCGTTGGCGCTATTGAGGACAATGCTGTTGGTGAAGGTCCCGACGGCCACAGGCGCAAACTTGAGGACCAGGTTGGTCGCTCCGAACCCGTTCACGCTGAATGTGTTGCCGGAAACGATGCTATACGGGCCGCCGGTTACTGCGGCGGTGCCATTGCTGACGGATGTGCCGCCGAGGTTGGTAATGACGAGGGTGGCTTGCGCCGTCGCACCCGTTACGATGGAGCCGAAGTTCAGGCTGGCCGGGTTGGCGGCGAGTTGGCCGGCCGTCAACCCGGTGCCTGTGACCGCATTGGTCGAAGCTCCTCCGTTACTCGTGAAGATGACTTGGCCATTGAAGGGACCAGCCGAAGTCGGCGCAAACGCAATGCTCACAATGCCCGTTTGGCCGGCAATCAGGTTGTACCCGCCCGCCACGGAGAAGGGCGGGTTGACTGAAGCGTTGCCGGTCAGTGTGCCGCCGCCAGTATTCAGAACGGTGAACGTCTGCGTGTTAGTAAGCCCTATCGTCACCGAACCGAAATTGCGATTGGTGGGGCTTACGGAAAGCTGCGGCGGGATGTCGATCGCAATGATGTACCCGGGCCGTGTTAGCGTGTTTGGCCCTTGTGGACCGCTGACGGTGAGCTTGACGGTGTTGGTACCGCCAATGGTGTAGAAGTGCGTGACACCGGCACTTGGGGACGAGACATTCGTGGTGTTCCCGTCGCCGAAATCCCACGTGTGGGTGTCAATGGAACCGACAGAGCTATCCGTAAACGTAACCACGAAAGGCACATTGCCCGTCGTCGGGGCCCCGGTGAACTGCGCGGTCGGTGGCGCAGAGTCATCCGCGATATTCACGGTCGCGTTGTTCGGCGACCCGAGAACATAGACGGGGTTGGACGTCAGTTGCAGCACGACGGTTTCGTTGCTGTCCGCCAGCGCGTCAGCGAACGGCGCAATCGTGATGGTTGCGGTCGTAGCGCCCACCGGGATCGTGACCGACGAGCCAATGGCGGCGTAATCCAGGCCGTTGCTGGCAGTGCCGCCAATGGTGTAGTTCACGGTCATCGGCGCCTCGGTGCAGCCGTTGCGGGTGACTGTAAAGATCCCATTCGTGCCGGCTTCAGCAGCATTGGGCTGCGTGGCAGTGATCGTGACGGACGGCAGGTCGTTATCGATAATCGTCACCGTATCGCTGGCCGGTGTGCCGACCGTATACGCTGCATTTGTGCCGAGCGTAACGATGACCGTCTCGGAGCATTCCGGTGTTGTGTTATTGACCGGCTGAACGTTGATCGTGACCGAATTGGTATTGGCCGGGATCGTGGCAATGCCGCTGAGGGCCACATAATCAACACCGGAACTCGCCGTCCCACTGACTGCATAGTTCACCACCAGCGCGGAACTCAAACAACCGACGCGCGTGACGGTAAAGACGCCGTTGGTCGGTCCGGCCTCGGAGGCGGTCGGTTTTGTTGCAACGACAGAGACAATTGGCAGGTCGTTGTCGATGATGGTGACCGTGGCGGTGCTCAGGGAACTGGTGGCATAGGTTGCGTTGCTGGTAATCGTTACTACGACTGTCTCCGGGCATTCCGGGATGGCGTTGTCTATGGGCACCAAGAGAACGGTTCCGGAGCCGAATCCCGCCGGAATGGTGAACGTCCCCGGCAACGCAAAGTAATCCACGCCCGGTGAAGCGGTGCCGCCAACCGCGTAGTTGATCGTCAACGAAGTTTGGGTGACGCCGGTTCGCGAGAACTGGAATGCTCCTTGCACCTGGCCCTGCTCGAAGGCGTTGGAGGTGGTCGCCGTGACGCTGACGATTGAGCCGAGAGTCACGACCGACGTCGCCGCGTTGTTATTGGTATTGGGATCTGGTTGACTGGCGGAGATCCGGGCCAGGTTGGTGGTCAGGCCCGGCACGGACGCCGTCACGTTGATGGTTACGACCGCTCCGGCAAAAACCGGTAGATTGCCGATGTTGCAAACTACAACGTTGCCCGATTGGGTACAGGATCCAACCGTTGATGACGCGGAGACGTACGTTACGTTGGACGGCAGTTGATTCGTCACCGTCACACCGGTGGCCACCAGTTCACCGAAATTGGTTGCAATGATCGTATAGGTGAGGCTGTTGCCCAGCGCGACGGGGTTGGCGGAAGGGGATTGTGACACTGCGAGATCGGTTGCCGGTATGATCTTGGCCACAAACGCATCATAGTCGCCTTTGGGGACATTTGCAGAGACACCGCCGACGGTGGGGAAATCCGTCGAGAACGTGTCGCCAGCGACGTAGACGCTCCCGTCCAGGCCGACAGCGATTGCGTTCCCATCATCGGAGTCGCTGCCGCCGAGAAAAGTGGAATAAACCACCGAGGCGGCACCAGACGCGGCCGGGTTTATTTTGGTCACGAACGCATCCGTGAAGCCGCCACCGAATGCCGATTGGAACGCATGGGAGACTGGAAAATCTGTGGAACCCGTCGTGCCGGCCACATAGATCATGCCATTGGTGTCGACGCCAATGCCCTGCCCTTGATCGTTGCCATTGGCATTGTTGCCGTCGAGATAGGTCGAGTAAACGACCTGATTGGTCGGCGGCAACGTGAGGTTGAGCTTTGAGACGAACACGTTCTGATAGCCGCTTCCGAAGTTGGTCTGGTAGCCGCCAGTGCTCATTGGGAAATCTGTCGAGTAGGTGTAGCCGGTGATAAAGACATTCCGGTTGGTGTCCAGGGCCAGTGCCATGCCGATATCGGTATCACTGCCGCCAAAGTAAGACGAATACAGGAGACTGCTGCCGGTCGGCCCCAGTTCCGTTATGACGACATTGACGAAAGCGAATGACTGCGTCAGGATGCCGTTGGCGGTCGTCGGGTAATCCGCCGAGTACGAGTAACCGGTAATGAACGCATCGCCACTGCTATCCACGGCAATGGCCTGCCCGGCGTCATCATCCGAGCCCCCAATATAAGTCGAATATACCAGCGAGTTGGCGGCGGTTTTGGCGGTGTTGAATTTTGCGACAAACGCATCCATCGGGGTTGGATTATTGGTAATATCATCCGTCCCGCCGTATGTGGGCTGGAAGGCGCTTTTCACTGGAAAATTGTCCGACATGGTCCAGCCGGTCACGTAGGCATTGCTGCTGGTATCGGCCGCCACGCCGTACGCTGCCTGGTCGTTGGTACCGCCGAGATAGCTTGAATAGGCGATCACGCCGGAGGAGTTGAATCTGGTGACGAATGCGGCGTCATCGGCGTTGTTCGGGTAGGTGGTCTGAAATCCCCCCGGGGTTGGAAAGGACAAGGATTCGGCGTAACCAACGACATACACATTGGTGCTTCTGTCGACCGCGATTGCCAGGCCGGCGTCAAAGGCGCCGGAGTCCGTGTTTTTGGTGCCTCCCAGGTAGCTGGAAAACACCAGATTGCTACCGCCCGGAGTAAGTTTCGTGACGAACGCCGCGGACGCTGACCAGAGTCTGGAACTGCCGACCGTCTGAAAATCACTCGACAATGTATTTCCTGTCACATACACATACCCGTGAGTGTCGACGGCTACACCCCATGCCATGTCTGCCGCCGAGCCACCGAGATAGGTCGAGAAGCTGAGTTTGGGGTCGATGACGAGTGGCTGGGTTCGATCATAGTCGCCCACTTGAAAATCAACGCGAAACTTGCCATGCAGCGCATAGGCAACGGAAACTTGCTTTCGCACGCCATCGATTTCCTGATAGGCGACTGGCGGACGCCACAGCAGGCCGCTGCCAGCCACCAGCATCCGGAGGTTACCCTGCGCATCAATCTCCAGTTGGTCTACGCCTTTGAAATCCAAGCCGATGGCAGTAGGATCACCGCCGGGGGCCACGATGAAGTCATACTCCAGCTGCCCTTGATTACCGTAATAAACCAGATCGATACCTGGATAAACTCCCTGGTACTTGACCTTGCGGTAGACTGACAAATTGGAGAGCCATTGGCTGGGATCGTTTCCCAGGAAGTAATTGACCTTGCCTTCCAGTTCGTCCGTGCCGGTCGCCAGTGGGTGCGGATTGGCTTGTGCCAGGGACATCCGCAGAGTGGACGTGGTCACGTGCTTGTATTTTGCCTTGGCGCGATGAAGGCGGTCGTGGGCAGGCAGCTTCTCCGGTTCACTGTCGAACCGCCGCAGTTTCAGCACCGTCTCATCGGGCGTGAGGAACAGTGTATAACCGCGGCCCCGAGCAAGGAATTGGACTGCATTGTCGGCCTGCCCATGGTTCGCCTCGAAATGCATGGGCAGTCTGGCGAAGATACGGTCGAGGTTATTTGTGGGTGGGCTGTCCACCGGTCCGGTTTGGGCGCGAACAAAGCCGCCGGCTCCCAATCCGCAGGCCACCACGACGACCAGCCGCGCAAGCCGCCCACCGAATCTTTGCGAAGACCTGACTTGCATAACAACTTCCCCACTTACCACACACCACTAACTCGCTAAAGTCTGAGTGGGATGGAACCCCCTTCAGAATCCCATCCCACTCGTTTTAATTCAATCCTCCTTCATGGGAGGTTGATGCTAATTGTTCTGGCCTACTGGCAGGTTGCTCCGGTGTTGGGATGGATCTGGCGATTACCACGATCCAGATCCCCGCCGTCGTCAATATCCGGCTCTGGCACAAGCGTGCTGCCATTGATCGACTGGCCGCAGGGCAACGTGCCGGCGACAACTTCATTGTGCGCATCCACGCACGCGACGGCAACACGCAGCGCCCGAACGGACGGTGAATCCACCGCAGTCGGATCGATGATCCACATCCGCATGCGATAGCGATCCGGCGGATTGCTCTTCCCGGATTTACCAATCGCGTGGGCATTGCCCGGCTCGCCACGATCTTCAATATCCACGCGGAAGACCACTTTGTTTTCGGTCTTCTTGCCGTTGCTCAAGGTGTAGTCGCCCACGCCCGAGAAGCAGATCTTGTTGGCTGGCGCCGGACGCGGCTCAGGTCCGCAATTAGGCATACGGTCCGGATTGCACAGCCCATTCTCCGTGATGCCGTCGCCGGTGTAGAAGCGATCCTGTGGATGACACGCGAGGTGCGACGTGGGCCACACGGGTGTGCTCAGGTTGAACGTGTCGCATGGCAGGCAGGCACACTTGAGACTGTCGAAGTCATGCTCGTTGCCATTGCCGGCGGCATGGAATGTCCCGCGCAGACCGCCCTTGATGTGGCGGACGTGCTGGTACTCACCACGGATACAGGGATTGAAGAATCCCGTGCCTGCGCCCGTCGCACAGTCCGTGATAACCGGGGCTTCCGACGCGCCGAACGGAGCGCCGACCTGGCCGCCGTGGGTGACGTATCCGACCACCGGGCAGGTGTTATCGGCCGGTTGCTTGCCGCCACCCGTGGTGCGGCAGCCGACCTGTACGCATTTGATCGTCATGGTGTTCTGGCAACTGTTACTCACGGTCACCGGGACACCGTTACTCTGGAGCAGACAGACCAGAGCATTGGTGCTGACCTCGGCCGTGAACGTCACAGTGTCTGACAAGACATTCGGGCTTGGAGGACACGGCACGCCGGTCACCACGCACAGATCCACACTCACCGAGGCGCCAGCTGCCAGGAACGGCACGATGAAGGCGTTCGAGCAGAACCCGGAATCATTGCCCTGGATATTCTGCAGATCGACTGAGCCCGTATTGTGGATGACAACCGAGTAGGAGATGTCCGTCGTACTGCCGGAGGCGATCGTAATGGTCTGGTCACCCGCGACACCGTTGGCCAACTTCGTGCAGGTGGCCCCGATCGGGACAACCACCGCTGTCGCCGAACTCTGTTGTGTAACACTCGAACCGCTGAATGCTCCGATACCGACCACGGTGGCAATATCAATAGTGTTCACCTTGTGAGTAGCCTGGATTGCTGTGCAGGTCTCGGTGGCGCCCGGAGCCAGATCCGGCCAGACACAGCCGCTTACGTTCGGCTGGCCGTCCGGACTGCTGTCCGTCACCTTGATATTCGTCAGGGTTTCTATACCAGCGTTGCTAATGGTGATGCTGTAGCAGAACGCCGGATACTCACCCAGAGCCTGATTGACCACGCCGGTGGCAGACTTGCCGTAGGCTGTCAGCGGCAGTGTCGTGCAGTCCGTATTGGGCGGGATACAGGCGATCAGTTTGTTGATCGCCACCGCCGGGAAGCCGCTGCAAACAAGCGAGGCCGTGCAACTGGATTGGGCCGACGCCACCAGGCCATTCGTGCCGATCACGCAGACCGTACCATTCAACGAATCGGCCTGACCGCTTACTGTTACCTGATTCGGATTCAGATTGGCGAGGTTGTCCGCACAATTGACCGTATCGGTGCACAGGAACGTGAAGGATTGCGCGACTCCCAGGCTGAACGGCGCAGGGATCGTGCAACTACCTGCCAATGCTGGATCGGAGATGGTGACGCCGGTCAACGGCCACGACCCGGCGTTGTTCACCTGGATGCTCCAGATCACAGTTTGGTTCCCATTGATTGCGGGGATGGTAATGCTTTGCGCAAATGCGCCACCGTTGGTCTTGATCAACTTCTCGCAGGTGATGGCCACATTCTCGACAACCGTTGTCGCGCTCGATTGAGCGGACACCGCCGAATGCCCGATGGACTCGAAGCCTATGGCTGTCACGACATTGACGACGCCCGCCGCCTCATTGGTGTGCAATGTAAAGCTGACCGATGAGAACGCCGGCAACAGCTGGCTGCCAAGCGCGTTGGTGAACGTGCTCGTGATGTCGCCGAAGAAGCTGTCGATCACGTTTGTGATGACCAGATTGTCAGGACCGCAGTTTGTCGCCGTGATGGAATAGCAGAATCCCGGCGGGCCCGAGGCCGCGCTGGTGACGCCGGTTGCGACACTGCTGTAGGAGGCCGTGGCGCAATCTCCGCCAGGCGGCAAGCAGGCAACGAGCTTCGTAATCCCGAAGCAGAAGGACGAACTGCAGACGGCAGTTGCTTGCGCATTGACTTTATTGCCCGTGCACTGATCGCTGCCGGTTGCCGTCACCGTATCCGTCGAGACCAGACTCGTGGCCGTATAGCTGCCGCTGTAGGTGGCCGAAGCGCCTGGGGCGAGTGTCGTTGACGACAATGAAGCCGAGAGATCGCCTGCAACGTTGTCCGTAACCGTGATACTGACCAGCGTCACATTGCCGGTGTTGCTCACCGTGCCGTTGACGCTGACGATGCTATTCGTGCTGAAGTCACAGAACTTGGTCACTGCAATGCCCGGTGAGGTGGTTATTGTGCAGACGCCGGTGGCCAGGGCGGAAACCGGAGTACCCGCGCACTGGTCGTTGCCAGACGCCGTCACAACGTTGGTGAATGGACCACAGCCACCGTTAGGCGTATAGCTGCCGCTGTAGGACGCAGAGGCGCCTGGAGCCAAAGTGACGCCGCTCAATACGGTGCCGGCCGCCGAGCTGTCCACGACCGTGACGTTAATCAGGGTCACATTACCGCTATTGGTCACCGAACCCTTGAACTTGATTGGCTGGCCAATCACAAATGGCCCGCCGTCGCACTGCTTGGTCACCCCGATACCCGGTGCAGTGGCGATGGTGCAGACCCCGGTAGCCAGGGAGGAAACCAGAGTACCCACGCACTGGTCATTACCCGTCGCCGTCACAACGTTGGTAAATGGACCGCAGCCGCTGGCCGTATAGCTGCCGCTGTAGTTCGTGGAGGCGTTCGGGGCCAGAGTCACACCGCTTAATACCGTGCCGGCTGCCGAACTATCCACGACCGTGACATTCAGCAGCGTCACATTGCCGTTGTTGCTCACGGTGCCTTTGAACTTGATCGGAGCGCCGAGCGCAAATGGCCCGCCGTCACACTGCTTGGTCACCGTAATGCTCGGCGCGGTGACGATCGTGCAGACGCTGGTGGCCAGGGAGGAAACCAGAGTTCCCACGCATTGGTCATTGCCGGTGGCTGTCACGACGTTGGTGAATGGACCGCAGCCGCTGGCTGTATAGCTGCCACTGTAGGACGCCGAGGTGCCCGGGGCCAGAGTCACGCCGCTTAATACCGTGCCGGCCGCTGTGCTGTCCACGACCGTGACATTCACGAGCGTCACATTGCCGATGTTGGTCACCGAACCCTTAAATTTGATCGGGTCGCCAAGCGCAAATGGCCCGCCATCACACTGCTTGGTGACCGCAATCCCTGGCGAAGTGACGATCGTGCAGACGCTGGTGGCCAGGGAGGAAACCGGAGTGCCCACGCACTGGTCATCGCCCGTCGCCGTCACGACGTTGGTGAACGGACCGCAGCCGCTGGCCGTGTAGCTGCCGCTGTAGGAGGCCGATGTGCCCGGGGCCAGGGTCACGCCGCTCAGCACCGTGCCGGCCGCCGTGTTGTCCACGACCGTGACATTCACGAGCGTTACATTGCCGATGTTGGTCACCGAACCCTTGAATTTGATCGGGCTGCCAATCACAAACGGGCCGCCATCACACTGCTTTGTCACCGCGATGGCTGGCGAGGTGATCACCGTGCAGACATTCGTGGCGGTCGCTTCGATCGGTTTGTTGGGGCAGATTCCTTCGGTGGCGGTCGCCACCACTGTGTTGGTAAATGGACCGCAGCCGTTGCCGGAAGAGGCATAGCTGCCGTTGTACGTGGCTGAGGCGCCCGGAGACAGCGTTGTCGATGACAAGGAGCCCGAGACATCACCCACCACACTGTCCACGACTGTGATACCTGTCACGCTCACACTGCCGTTATTACTCACCGTGCCCTTGAATTTGATCGGCTGGCCAATCACGAACGGCCCACCGTCGCACTCTTTGCTCACGGTAATTGACGCAACCAAGACCTGCGCTGTGGCGCTTGCAGAAGCGGAAACGGCGGCCTGCTCGATCTCTTCCGTACCCAAAACGGTAACCGTATTGGTGGTGTCACCCGCTAGCGGAGTGGTGAGGAAAATTGTCCCGGATGCGCCGACCGGCAAGGACTTGCCGCTCAACACGCCCGTTTGATTTGTAAAATCACCGGTAATATCGCCAAAAATGGTATCGGACACGTTGGTGATGGTCAGATTATCCGTTCCGCAGTTGGTAACTGTGATGCTGTAACAAAATGAGGGAATCTGGTTCCCGTTCTTCGCGCCCGAGGCGAAGCCGCTGTAAGAAGCATTCGTGCAATTGCCATCCGCAGGTTGGCAGGCGACCAGTTTGATCACCTTAAGGCAGGGCGCGAAAATGAGGACCGGGGTCTGGCAGGCCGTGGAAGCAGGCAGATTTACCCCTGCCGAAACATTTTCAATACCCGAAACATCCTCTTCGACGATAAGAAAACCTTGAACTCCGTCAGCCGCGTTCGCGACGGTCGTCGAAGGCACGTTGGTCGTAGAGGCTCCCTGGCTCGGATCGCAACCGGGAAGCGTGAACTGGTGCGGGCTCGATAGAAGATTGCCCTGCACCTCGGTAAAATCACCATGGAATATCGTAAAGTGAACATTTGTTACGGTAACGCCGATGTCCGTGCAAACGGCCGTGTCGCCATTTCCCGTAAGCGCCCTTAAATCAATCGTATCGCCAACGATGGCTCTGGCAGTCTGGAAATTGTGGTCCGGTCCCGCCGCGCCCGCCGAGCAACAGATGCCGCGCTGGCATTGCTGGGCGGTGGCAACTCCTGGGAGCGCTAATGTGATAGCTGCGGACAATGCGACGAGCAGCAAACGGAATCCCTGGCGCGCTAGACACATATTAACCCCCTCATTATTATTGATGTATGACAATCGAAGACTCCCAAATACAGATGATCGCATTACTCTTCTCCCTTGGCTCAATTGAGCCACCATACCCTGCTTAACAGGTTACCACTGACTTTCTGCGGCAGTGGGATGGAACCTCGAGGATTCCATCCCACGCGCTGATTCTCAGCCCAAACTGCAGGCTGGTTATTTTCCGTTACTTTAGTTGCAGGTCGCGCCCGTGTTCGGGTGAATCTGGCGATTACCACGATCCAGATCGCCGCCGTCGTCGATGTCCGGCTCCGGCACGCTGGTATTGCCATTGATTGACTGACCGCATGGCAAAGTCCCAGCCACGACTTCGATGTGGGCGTTCTTGCAAGCCACCGCTTCGCGCAGTGCCAGGATCGGCGCCGTGTTCACACTCGCCGGATCGATGATCCACATCCGCATGCGATAGCGGTCCGGTGGATTGCTCTTGCCGGATTGACCGATCGCGTGGGCATTGCCCGGCTCGCCGCGATCTTCAATATCCACACGGAAGACCACTTTATTCTCGGTCTTCTTGCCGTTGCTCAACGTGTAGTCGCCAACGCCTGAGAAGCAGATCTTGTTGGCTGGCGCCTTCCTCGGCTCCGGTCCGCAGTTGGGTGTCCGATCCGGGTTGCACAATCCGTTCTCGATGATCCCGTCACCGTTATAGGTGCGATCCTGTGGATGACAGGTCAACGGGTGAGGGGTGCTGCTGGTCACGAACGGTCCCCACACCGGTGTTGATAGATCGAACGTGTCACAGGGCAGGCACGCGCACGCCAGACTGTCGAAGTCATGTTCATTGCCGTTACTGGCGGCATGGAACGTACCCCTCAGGCCGCCCTTGATATGGCGAACGTGCTGGTACTCACCACGGATACACGGGTTGAAGTAACCCCCGGCAAGACCCAGGCTGCAATCCGGCGCGCCAGCCGCACCGAACGGAGCGCCAACCTGACCACCGTGGGTGACATACTTGACCACCGGACAGGTGTTGTTGGAAGGCTGCTTACCGCCACCCGTGGTCCGGCAACCAGGGGTTGCCGGTGGTGTGCAGGTAACAGAGGCGGAGCTCGAGCAGATATCAGATTTCACCGGCAAGCCATTCGTGCCGATCGCACAGATACCTGTCGTCGGTGATACCTCTCCCTGCGCCTGGAAGCTATTTGCGGTGCTTCCGGGGCAAGAAACGGTATTGCTGCAGAGGATATCAATGCTCGCTCCCGCATCCAAGAACGGAACTGTCAGCGGGAACGTTACCGCATCGCCGTTGGTGGTGCACGATGTGCCATTTGGCAAAGCGTTGACCTCGCTGATTACGACATTCTGCAGCGGGAAGGTATTCGGGTTGCTCACGGTGAGCTTCCAAATCACGCTTTGGGGCGTGCTCTGTGCTCCCAAGTCGAGATTCTTGACGAAGTCGACACCGTTGCTGGAAACAAGCTTCTGGCAGTTGAGCGGAACCGGGATGATATGCACGCTCGCGTTGTCGGAGCTGCTCACCGTATGGCCCGCAGTATCCTGACCAACGGCGTGCACGAAGTCCGGAACGTCTCCAGTTACACCAGGATACGAAGTGCTATGGATGCAGTTCGTCGATGTCCCCGCCGCCAAGCTAAATGACGTCGGGAAACAAGCGCTCACCAGGGAATCAACCGGGCCTCCTGGAGTGGTGTCCGTTACATTGATGTTAACCAGATCCACGGACCCGGTATTGAGAACCGTGATGCTGTAGCAGAAGACACTGTTGACGACACCCGTCGCGATCTTGCTGTATGCCGGATCTCCAGCGGGCGGGCACCCGTCGCTGGTCAAGCAAGTAACCTGCTTGATGATTTGGATTCCAGGAGCGCATTGGCATTGCAAGAGCGCGCTGCACGTGCTCGTCACCATCACCGGTTCGCCATTCGTCCCGATGCCGCAGACGCAGCTGGCGGGATTATTCGGCACGACGGCCGAGACGTGAACGGTGTTGGGAAGTGTATTGGCGCAATTGGCCAGGCAGCCCGCGACATGGTCAGCCGTATCCGTGAAGAATAAGTTCGTGTGCGCACCGGCGGCGAGGGAACTAATGGTCTGGTCAAGCCCGGCAACCGCCGCATCTGTGACCTGAACGTTTACCAGCGGCGCAGTTCCATCGTTCGTAACGATGACACGGTAGGTGACATTCGGATTCGTTCCCGCTGGCACCGACACGGTATTGGAGAACACGCCACCCTGGCCATTCAGTGAAATATCTTTCTGGCAGCTGATTGACGCCTTGAAAACAGTCGTCGTTGCTGAATCCGAGGCTTGGAGCGACTTCCCATCAATGGCTTCGATGCCATTAACGGTTATCGTGTTGGTGTTGCCGTGGGTTTCGAGTTCACTAAAGAAGAACGTCGTCGACGCACCGGCGGGGAAGAATGCCCCGCTATTCGCGTTGGTAAAGGCGTCGAACTTGTCACCGAAGGAACTGTCGATCACGCTCTGGATCGTGATGTCGTCATTACCGCAGTTGGTCACGGTGACGCTGTAGCAGAACGCCGCTGCGGGTTGATCATCGATGAATCCAGTGGCCGACTTGCAGTAAGTGGCCAGGCTGCAATCGCCGCCGGCGGGCTGACAGGCAACCAACTTGGTCACCTTGAGGCAGGGCGTGAAAACGAAGACAACGGTCTGGCAGGACGTGGACGTCGGCAGATTTACGCCAGCCGAGACATTTTCAATGCCGGAAGCATCTTCTTCAACGATAAGAAAACCTTGAACTCCGTCAGCCGCATCCGCGACGGTCGTCGACGGCACGTTGGTTGTGGAGGTTCCCTGGCTCGGATCGCAACCCGGAAGAGTGAATTGGTGCGGGGCCGTTATGAGGTTCGGTTGCACCTCGGTAACGTCGCCGTGGAATATCGTAAAGTGAACATTCGTTACCGTAACGCCAATGTCCGTACAAACCGCTGTGTCACCATTTCCAGTGAGAGCCCTCAAATCAATCGTATCACCAACCAGGGCCCTGGCAGTTTGAAAGTTATGATCCGGCCCCGCGGCTCCCGCTGAGCAACATATGCCGCGTTGGCATTGGGCGCTGGCAACTCCCGAGAGCGCCATCGTGATAATTGCTGCGAATAGACCGGACATCATCCCGAACCGTTTAATCATCCTGTGCATACCACCCTCCTTATTTCCCAGTTGTTTGTCTCCAAATTGCGGAACCGATCGCGAATTGTTTGTTGATTTCATTACTATTGGTCTCCTCAATACCCTGACACTCGTCTTAATTTCATCACTCCAAATCTCATTGTCGGTGCGTCACCCTCGCACACCAAGCATACAAAGGCTTGGCGGAGCAAAGCAGTAACGGAAAATGTCCTGAAGAGCAAGCTTTTTCGGCGATTGCGGCTGACTTGCGTTTAGTATTTGAGCGGAGCGAAAGGGTTACCACCAAGGTTAAACCACAGAAGCACAGAGAGTTGAGAGCTAACCCTGAAGAGCCAGCCCGGCTCCAATTTTTTTTCGTTCGGCCCGTCAACCGCCGACCCGTGCAACCAGCCTAGTCGCGAATCAAAAGCGGCACTTAACGAAACACTTTCCGGCTGAGGCATGTGCGGAGTTGAGGGATTACTGCAAAGGCATCGGCGTTTGCGGCGGAAACGCAGCATTCATCGTGTCGCCAGGCTCGGCTTTCGTACAGCCAAGCCGCCGTGAGCGCCTTGATCGGTCATTCTCTGTGCCGCGCGAGGGCGTGTGGACGGGCGTCCGACAGATCACCGGACCAAAAGGGAACATGGACTGTGTTTTGACACAGCTTTTTGTGTGACCGGTGTGATCCTTAAGTATTGCACAAGCTTCATCGTGAACGCCCGTAGCCTCCGGGCGTCGTGAGCGCCCGATCTTCGAAAGCGAGAAGGCCAGTGGGCCCAGCCATTGGCAAAATTCATATTCGCTGAGTCGTCCGAGGAAACCTTGAGAAAGTGATCCGTGTGATGCGCAAGCGGATCATGGAATTCAAGGATCTGCTGTCGAGCGATTGTCGTTTTCGTTGGCAACGATGCGCCGGAACAACGCACGCTACAGAACATGGAAAGTGAAAAGCAGCTGGCTTTCGAGGGCAGCTGCTTCGCGATGCATTGCACCACCGGTTATGGCGCCGAGTTACGGAAGCAGGTTCCCGATGAGGCGCGCGGAGCTTCTAGGGCGCGAATTTACCCAGGTACATGTCGAACCCGCCGGCGGAGAGCTGACTGCCGCCACCCAGATCGATCGAGGTCATGAAACTCCCCGTCGTGAACACGTTGCCGGTGGAGTCCGAGGCCACGGCGTAGCCCATTTCAGTGGTGGTCCCCCCGAAGTTCTTCGACCACGACCAGGCGCCGGTGGGCGAGTACTTCGCCAGGAAGACATTGTAGCTGCCAACCGAGAGCAGGCCCCCGCCCAGATCCAGGCTGCCGGCGAAGTATCCGGTGATGACAGGATTGCCGCTGCCATCCACGGTCAGACCGGTGCCCTTGATGGT